>NZ_LT906451.1:2520000-2820000 GCF_900187355.1 Legionella lansingensis
CCCCTAAAACGAAGATGGCTGATAAGCAGCCATCTGTGGAAGTACCTAAACCTGAAGCAAATCCTAAAAAAGCACTACCTGCTAAAGTCGCAGCTCAAAATAATGATTGGAAAATTATCAAAACACGAAGCGGGGATTCCTTAACCACTGTCTTTAAGCGCTTAGGTTTAAGCCCACAAACCTTGCAAGCAATTATGCGTGGGAATCCACATGCAAAGGCATTATCCCAGCTTAAGACAGACCAAGAAATACAGCTGTTAATTAAAAAGCAAACTTTGGAAAAAATGATTCTTCCATATACCAATTTGGAAGAGCTGGTAGTAGTTCGTGAAGGCCAGCGATACAAAACCAAAATCCTTACACGAAAGACGACTAGCCAAAATCACATTGTGGCAGCCACAGTGCATGGATCTTTATATGGTACAGCTAAACGCAACAACATCCCCTATAAACTTGTGCAACAAATGACAGAGATATTTACATGGGATATTAATTTTGCCAAAGATATACGTGCTGGCGATCAATTCATCATTATGTATCAAGCACTTTATGTTGGAGACAAGCTAGTAGGGGCTGGTGATATTCTTGCTGTAAAATACAAAACACGAGGTAGAACGTATGAGGCCATCCGTCACACGGATAGAAGAGGGCATTCTGATTACTATTCGCTACAAGGCACTAGTTTAAAGAAAGCATTTGAGCGCTATCCCTTGCGTTTCAGTCATATCAGTTCGCCATTTAGTCTATCTAGATATCACCCTATCCTGCACTATAGAAGACCGCATAAAGGAGTAGACTTGGCAGCACCGATTGGTACACCGATTCGTGCTACTGGTGATGGACGTATAGAAATCATTGGCCGCCAAAGTGGTTACGGCAATATGATCAAAATTAATCACAACAAAACGTATAGTACCATCTACGGTCATATGCTGAAGTTTCAGAAGGGACTCTCTCGTGGAGATTTCGTGAAGCGCGGCCAAATTATTGGCTATGTCGGGCAAACGGGTTTGGCATCTGGGCCTCACTGTCATTATGAATTTCATATCAACCGACAACCTAAAAATCCGACCACAGTAAACCTACCAAGAGGCTTCCCAATTGAAGCACGTGAGATGGCTTCGTTTAAAGCCAACTCAGCGAAGTTATTGGCACAATTGAAACTGTTCGAGCAAACTCGTCTTGCAAAATCCTGAGTCCTCGAGAGCTTTAGGATGCGATGAAGGTCTCCCCAAGATTTAGGGGATCCTTTGCTTCGCTCAGTATGACAATGGCTGTTTAAGCAAATAGATAACGACAAATCATGACGCTAGCAATAATCCCGGCCAAATCCGCCAAAAGACCTGCAGGGATAGCATGTCTTGTTCGCTTTATGCCGACGGCACCAAAATAAACTGCAATCACATAAAATGTCGTTTCCGTGCTCCCCATCATGGTAGCTGCCATTTTTGAAATGAGAGAATCCCCTCCATGCTGGTGAATGAGTTCTGCCATAATTCCCGTAGAAGCACTACCAGAAAAAGGACGAACAAGAGCCAGAGGTAATAGTTCAGAAGGCATACCCAATGCTGCAAAAACAGGTGCAAGATAAGCGTTTAACAATTCAAAAAAACCTGAGGCACGCAACATTCCTATGGCAACAAGCATAGCAATAAGATAGGGAAGAATGGTGATAGAGGTCTCAAATCCTTGTTTGGCCCCTGTCGTAAAAGCATCAAAAACATTAATTTTTTTAAAAACGCCATATAAAGGAATACCGACCACAAAGGCAAGAAAGATCACATTTGAAAGTTGATTGGCAAAATTAGTCATTGGCAACAGACCCCTTTATCTTGTACACAGATAATTTGGCTAATTGTTTTACTGCGATAATCGCTACTAATGTTGATACTATCGTCGCAATTAATGCACTAAAAATCACACTGCTTGGATGTAAGCTGCCATTAGCGGCTAGAAAAGCAATCGCGGTGGCGGGAATCAATTGCACACTAGAGGTATTAATCGCAAGAAATGTACACATGGCATCGCTGGCTTCTTGCGTATTTTTATTAAGTTGTTGCAGCTCTTTCATGGCCTGCAAACCAAAGGGTGTTGCAGCATTTGCCAACCCTAACATATTCGCTGCCATATTCATAACCATCGCTCCCATAGCAGGGTGGTCGACCGGGACATCCGGGAATAGCGGTTGCATGACTGGCTTCAATATTCGAGCGAAGCGATTAATTAATCCTGATTCAGAGGCAATACCCATAATGCCCAACCATAGTGCCATGATACCTGCCAAGCCCAGGGCAATTTCGAACCCTAACTTTGCTGAGTCTGTAACTGCATGTACGACCTGATCAATTCTCCCCTGAATAATTCCCACCACTACCGAGAGAAAGATCATTGATAACCATATGACATTCAGCATTGTTGTAACCCCAACCCTATACAGGTTAAAATATATCCTTTTTTGACGAACGAGAGGATAAAGATGACCTCGTTTTATCATCGAGCAAAATCTATACATTGGCTTATCTGCTTAATCAGCCTTACTGTATTGTCATATCAGGCACTAGCAAACGTTCATCCTAAGCAGCAGGAAGCCAATGAAGCCATTAGCGAACTATATCATAAATTAAATAACATCCCGAAACTTGATATGTCAGCTCGCCTAGATACCATCAGCGCTCAATTTCTGGGCAAAGACTATCTTCTTGGCGCATTAGGAGAAGGGGCAAAAGCACGCTTTGATCAGGCACCAAGGTATCGTGTTGATGCTTTTGATTGTGAGACTTACGTTACCACAGTCCTAGCACTGGCCTTGGCCAATAGCACTAACGATTTCAAGCAATGCTTATGTAAAATTCGCTACAAAGACGGTCATGTTGCATACACTAGCAGAAATCATTTCACCTCTCTGGATTGGAATCAAAATAACCAGATACAAGGTTTCGTTAAAGATATCACCCTTTCCTTTAAGGATATAAATAATAAGCCTGTGGCACTTATAGCGACAGCCCTAATTGACAAACCTTCTTGGTATCAACACCTTACTACTACGAATATTCGTCTTTACCCGCAAAATGCTCAGGAACAGCAATTACGATTGGCCGACTTGAAGCAGAGAGGGAGTAAACTGCCTAAGGCAGAGTCACATATACCTTATATTCCTTTAACTGCTCTATTTGATGCAAATGGTCAAGCAAATCAATATTTATTTTCACAAATCCCTGATGCATCTATCGTTGAGATCGTCCGTCCTAATTGGGATCTTAAAGATAAAATTGGCACTAATCTAAACATATCACACTTAGGCTTTGCCTTTTGGAGAAACGGGACTCTCTTCTTCAGAGAAGCATCCTCTATTCATGGACAAATTGTCGATGTCTCTTTAATAGACTATCTGAGAGAAGCGCGAACCAGCCCTACGATTAAGGGTATCAATGTCCAAGTGGTCGTACCACAAACCCCATTATTATCAGGGTGTAGAGGTAATTGAGCAACTCCCGCTCTTAGAGATTCAGTGCATGCAAGATCTTGCTTATCTCCATCGCTGAGACAGTAATTACTACCGATTTATTTACTAAATGATGCAATAAGTACCAATGGCAATGGTTCTATTGTAAGGCAATTTGTAGAATTCTATGTTTAAGTTTGCAGAATAATTACGTATAAGAAACGCGAATAATTTTTCTTGCCAGTAAAACATAAGGGTCTTCTTGGTTTTAGAAGCCATTACATTGGGTATCTCTACTAAATAAGTCGCGCTATCCACATTGATTTCAAAAGGGAGCGCTTTTAGCTTATTCACAGAGATTAAAGCATCCGGAATAGAAATGGTATCCATAAAACCATAATGAAGAGTCAATTGGCAAATTTGCGGCGCCAACTGGGTTAATCTAAATCTAAATCGCTCGGGGACATGGGGTTTATTTTCAACCTTATAGTTCACGATGAGAATATTCTCCGGTACCGCAAGACTCAATTTTAAAAAATGCAGAAAGCTTCCCCCACTCTGATCGTAGGTATCGGTAATGAAGATACCAGTAACACCAGGAAGTTGGTTCAACGACTTATAACGCAATTGTTTTACAATTTTTGTAATATCTGCTTTTTTCATATAAAAATTCTTTTGCATAAATCGCATACCGTTATTCCAAGTAAACATGACAATCGCCACAAGCAGCGCGAAAAAAACAGGCACCCATCCACCCGTCATAAATTTGTAAGCATTTGCCCCTAGAAAAGCCAGGTCAACAAAGATAAAAAGACTGAATATGGCGATGACATACACCAAAGGCCAATGCCAAACTTTTCTGGCAGCGTAGGCAACCATTGTGCTTACTAACAGCATATCCAAGTTAACAGCAATTCCATAAGCATGTGTCATAGCGCCGGAGGTTTTAAACATAAAAATAAGAATAAGGGTACCTATAAGCAGGAAAAAATTAACTTGTGGGATATAAATCTGGCCTTCATGCTCATGTGAAGTTTGAATAATTGGAAGTCGTGGGTAAAGTCCAAGCAAGACAGCTTGTTTAGTAATGGAGAATGTCGCCGAGATTACAGCCTGTGAGGCAATCACCGTAGCCGCAGTGGAAAGCACAAGTAACGGCAGAAAGAACCAGGGGGGAGCAAGCTTATAAAAAGGGTTTTCAATCGATGCAGGATACTGTAATAGATGTGCCCCTTGTCCAAAATAATTCAATAACAGACCCGGCAGAACCACAAAAAACCAACTATAGCGAATAGGGTTCTTACCAAAATGCCCAATATCAGCATAAAGCGCTTCACCCCCAGTTACAACCAGGAAAACGCCTCCTAACAAAAAATATCCATGCCAACCCTGTGTACGAAAAAATTCCCAGGCATAATATGGGTTAATAGCTTTCAACACTACTGGATTCTTTAGAATATGTACTAACCCTAACGTCCCTATCGTTATGAACCACAGCAAAATGATAGGGCCAAAGGCAGCCCCAAGCTTGCCAGTTCCTTTGGATTGCATGATAAATAAACTAACCAATATGGAGCATGCTAAGGGGGTGACAAAAGCCTCAAATTTTGGTGAAACAACCTTTAAACCCTCAATTGCTGAGGTTACCGAGATGGCTGGTGTTAGCATACCATCACCAATAATTAACCCGGCACCAAAGATGGCTAGTAAATAAAATAAATACCTATGTTTCGCTTTCTTTTGTTTGAGTAAGGCTAGTAACGCTAAGATTCCTCCTTCGCCATGATTATCAGCACGAAATACGAGAGCGAGGTATTTGATAGAGATAATAATAACCAAAGACCATAAGATTAAGGATAGGATACCTAAGACATCAGCCTCATTAATGGGTAGTCCCATCAACGTCTCACGCATAGCATAGAGGGGACTTGTGCCTATATCGCCATACACGACCCCTAAGGCACCTAACATCAAGGGAAAAGAAAATGTTTTCTGATTCATATCAAATTAGTTAGCATTAATATTTCTTCGAACACTATAACCAATCAAAAGTCCATTGCGTAGAATTTTCTGAATTATTACTCTGTTTTAGTTGATAAGAAATTAAAGGTTTCCAAAAATTTCAAGTAAGAAATAGCTGAAAAGCTTAAGTGTTAATTGCGAAATAAATAGGGATGCTTAATAATGGAAAAATTCATCTGCATAAGGAGTGGGAATGTTACGCAAGAGCTCTGTTAGGCCCTTGGCCTTCATCGGCTTAATGTCTCTAGCTTTAACGAGTTGTTATAAATATCACCCACCTTATAATAACTTTAAACCTTATCATCGTGTTTATGTAACGACACCTCCAGGAGCAGCGGCAGGTACTGCTGCCATGGCGATAGCAGGTGGCCCAGTACTAGCTGGCACAGGCGCAGGAGCGGCCTTTGGTGCGGGAATAGGGCTTTATAAAGACAGCAAACGTGAAATTATCAAACAGTTGCAGAAACGGCAGATCCAATATATCCAATACGGGGACACGGTAACCCTTGTGGTACCTACTGATAAATACTTCATGTTTAATAGCCCAAGACTAAATCCAATATGCTTCTCTGGATTAGCCTTGCTGATCAAATTGATTAGAATGTTCCCTTCTTGTTGTCCAATTTATGTAGCAGGCTTTACCAATGATGTGGGTTCTCGCTATCATAAGAAAAAACTTACTCAAGCCCAAGCAGAAGCCATGTTGACCTTTCTTTGGGCCAATGGTATCCCTGCACAACGTTTAAACGCTGAGGGCTATGGCGATAAGCACCCTGTTTCTGACAATGAACTTATCCATGGTAGTGCTCAAAATCGGCGCTTAGAAATTCAAGTTCTATGTAATTGCTCGAGTGTACAGGCGCCTGCCCCATTGACGGGCTATGTTAAATAATTTAATTCTGAAGAGAGTGTCTACCAAACGATGTCATTCCCGCGTAGGCGGGGACATAGTCTAATCAACAGTCTCTTTTTTTAAATGCTCTGCTTAACGTTGTAGGTGTAAAATGAAATCCAGATTCATTGGTGGTATTCTTTTGATTGTAGGGACCTCTATTGGTGGGGGCATGCTTGCTTTGCCGGTTGCAAATTCACTCACTGGATTTTGGCAATCATCAGCATTTTTACTGCTTTGTTGGGCAGCAATGACTCTAGGTGCTCTTTTTATTCTTGAAGCAAATCTTTATCTACCACCCGGTAAGCATATGGTATCCATGGCAGCCTCCACCTTAGGAAATTCTGGGCTTCTTACCGCTTGGTTAAGTTATATCTTTCTGCTTTATACCTTACTTTCAGCCTACATTTCAGGCGGGGCAGATATTTTTGGGAGTTTGTTTGTCCGGATGGGCATCTCCCTCAGTCAATGGCAAGCAAGTCTATTATTTACACTTGTTTTTGGCTTCGTTGTCTATGGAGGAATCCGTCGCGTCGATTTACTCAATCGATGGCTCATGTTTGGCAAGCTGGCCATCTATTTTATTCTGGTCATCTTAATTGCCCCTCATATCAATATTCAACATTTTCAGGGTGGCAATTATCACTATATTGTCGGAACCGTAATGATTTTAATCACATCGTTTGGTTTTGCCATTATTGTTCCTAATATTCGCGACTACTTTAATGACGATGTCAAAGCGTTAAAAAGAGTGGTTTTAATTGGCTCGCTTATCCCATTACTTTGTTACATTGCTTGGGATGCAGTCATTATGGGAAGCTTGCCAACTGAAGGAGATCTTGGCTTAGCCAGATTAATGCATGATGAGCGGACTACAAGTGCTTTGGCTGCCAACCTTTCAACCATGGTACAAAACCCACTGATTAGTTCGTTATTTAATTTTTTTACTTCTATTTGTATGCTTACCGCTTTTTTAGGCGTTGCATTGTGCCTTATTAGTTTCCTAGCAGACGGATTAAATATGGAACAACGAGGACGTCAGGGCATTGGTTTGTTTTTGCTAACGTTTCTACCTCCATTATTAATAGTCATTTACTATCCTGGTGCCTATATTCATGCCTTAAATTATGCGGGCATCTTCTGTGTCATTTTATTGCTACTCTTACCCGCTTTAATGACCGTATTCGGAAGAAAAAAATTTGCATCAAGATATATCGTGCCTGGAGGGAAATTTTCGCAATGGGTAGTAATTATTTTTTCCATCGTCTTACTTGCAAATGCAGGTTGGCAATTAATTAAGTAACTGTGTATGCTAGGGAACGCCCTAGCTTACGTCGCCGTTGACAGACAATGCGACGTAATTTATCATATTGGTTTAATTTTATACAAGTGGATGTAATCGTGCCAAACTCAAAATTCATTGGTGGTATTTTATTAATAGTCGGCACCTCAATTGGTGGCGGGATGCTTGCTTTACCCGTATCAACAGCTGAAGTTGGTTTTACCAACTCAGTTTTCTTTCTCGTTATGTGTTGGTTAATTATGACCGCAGGCGCCTTATTGATTCTTGAGGTCAATTTGCGCTTACCATCAGGCAGCAATATGGTATCCATGGCTAAATCCACTTTAGGAATCCCTGGGCAAATTGTCGCCTGGGTTACTTACCTCTTTCTACTGTATACCCTTTTGGCTGCTTACATCTCGGGCGGTAGTGATGTGTTAGGGGGAATTCTTGCAAGATTACACATTGAACTACCCATGTGGATTACCTCTCTGGTATTCACAGTCATTTTTAGTTTGGTGGTCTATGCGGGTATTCGCGCTGTAGATTATGTCAATCGCGGCCTTATGTTTGGTAAATTAGGTGTTTACTTATTGTTAGTTATCGTTATCAGTCCGCATGTTAACCTCAATAGTTTGAGTGGGGGATCGATAAAAGCAATCACTGGAAGTCTGATGATTCTGGTGACATCCTTTGGCTTCGCTTCTATTGTCCCCAGTTTAAGGGAGTACTTTAATGATGATATTAAAACCTTAAGAAAGGTTATTCTCTTCGGCTCTCTTATACCTTTAAGCTGTTACATTCTTTGGGATGCGGTCATCATGGGCGTTGTCCAACGACAAGGGGACGATGGTCTAATCGCATTAATGAATAATGAGCATGCAACAAGTGGTCTAACCAATGCACTTTCCAACGCGGTTCATAACGAATGGATAACAGGCTTTTTCAGCTTTTTTACATCGATTTGTATGGTCACGGCCTTTCTTGGTGTTTCGATTGGCTTGTTTGACTTTTTAGCCGATGGGCTCGCCTTAAAAAAATCGGGGCTGCAAGGCAAAAGCACCTTGGCTTTAACCTTTATTCCACCTTTGGTCGTGGTATTAGCCAACCCTGGGATCTATCTTCATGCGTTGAGTTATGCTGGAGTTTGCTGCGTAATTTTGTTGTTGCTTTTACCAACGATTATGGCATGGCGTGCGCGAAAGATTGACCCTGCTGGGAGCATCTTAATGGTTCCAGGCGGGAATCTTAGTTTAGGCTTGATAGGCTTAACCGCGATATTTTTGTTGATCATTGCAATTTAGGCATCAGCTCTATTTGAAATAAGCTAGCATTTTTTTGGCCAGATTACCATTGAGCAACTCCTCAACAGCAAGTGCATCCACCCAATACGTCTGTAGTACGAGAAGAGCCTTATATCCTAACTCCAAATTGTTCGCTATCAGTTGCTCAAAAAGTTTAATAAACTTTCCCTCAGGATTTTGTGTAGACTTGATAGGCGTAGACTGCTCTTTTAGCATCTTTTCAAACATTTCATCAAAATATTTGGCAATTAATTTTGGCAGCGGCGAATTACCATCAAAAATGCGATGATCTGCGCTTATTGATATTGGTAACATGTCCTGAGGCTCAAACGTTTTCGTTTCTTTATTCCATACAGGTCGACGCTCTATTTCAAGGAGGGTGTATCTCATGGCCTCAGTAGAACGAAGTGGTGACTTTGCTCCGGTATAACCATAAAAACCAATATTGCTTAATGAAACCACCGCATTACCAGGCATAGGGTAAGCATAGAAGTCATTGCTAAATTCATACAAAGCAGAATCAATCATGGAAGCTAAAAAGGGGTGTTCTTTTTCGAGTTGTTCACGTTTCTTAAAACAGTACACCATCATCCTGAGAATATTTCTAATCTTAAGCGCCAGAGTCTGAATACGCATATTATGGCAATTTTCCAAAACGATGCTACCTATATGATCTTGACAATCAGGCAATTTAACTATTAATCCCACTGATGCTTCTTGGCGTTGATATAATTTCCCATGACTTAAAAAAGAGCGCCAGGAAGGATTTTCACTTAAGCCTTTGCTAATGGTTTGTAACATTAATGTCGTTAATGTCTCCGGTGGAAATTTTTTATTAAAAAAATCAAGACAAGTTACATTAATGCTGAATTCTCCAGCCATGGTAGGGTCACTGGGGTTATCCCACTGAGTCATAAACAGCTTGCGAATGGGTGTCATTTCTAGCTGCTCATTTCTCTGGGTATATTTTTGCACTCGTGGGAAAAACTCTTCTCCAACCTTCATAAAGAAAAGCCAATTTTCACCGGGTTGTAGGTTAATCTTGGCTAACTGCTGGGTATGTTTATCATTTAAAGCCTGAAGAAACCCAATCGCACCATCAACCCCCAATATAGTAGAGATCGATACCATGTACTTGTATTGTAAGAAAATGCTTATCAACTGCTTTTCTAAGAATTCCAGTTTGCCACGGACAACCTCCATGTCAGGTAAACCAATCTCCTTGTATAAATCTGCCTCACATACATGGCGATGTTCATCCGCAATGATCGTTGTGAATACCTCTGGCGCAATATCCGCTTTTTGGAGACAGTTAAAGATCTCTTCTATCCAGGCTTCACCAATCAAATTGAGTAAAACGACAGCTACCTTTGGACATTCCTCATTACGAATAAAATTGCATAAAATTTCTATGCCTTCATTGTATGCAGGGGGTAAAGCATGAGGAGCGCAGAGAAGATATAAAATTTTGGTGAAAACCAGGCCGTGAAAAATTTCATCCAGCAATTGCGTGCGCATTCGCAATCGATGTTCAGCCGTAGACATTTTAGCCTCAAATTTTAAAGGCACCTGGATTGCTAAGACTTCTAATTGTGCAAGCATCGAAAAAGTGTAGATATACAATAGCCTGTCATGCTTTAGCTCAAAAGGAAGACCATCTCTAAATAACGTATCCATACGACTTTTGATCAGCGCTTTTTCTTGTTGAGAAATTTGGTTCCAACCTTCCAAAATCCATTGCTCTGAGCCCCATGAAGGCTTAAGGAGTTCGCCTAGTTCGTCCACGTTATGCCATCCAGCATCTAATCGATTTGCCCTGCATCATAACCAGAGCGGATAGATAGCGTCAACCTCATAACTATAACCATTAAGTTCTCAGTTGTTGTCTTCCGTTGAGGAACATCATTTTCCGGCTTGCCCCTGTATCTCTACAAGTTCGCGAAAGTCCATCATCCTTCACTGTGTGAAGGATCTCCGAGATTCAGGAGATCCCTCACCATGCTCAGGATGACGTGGTTCTTGTATTGCGGAATCACTTTAACTGTGGTCATTTAACAGATATTGCGTCATACTTCCAACGAGCTTCATTCGTCTTAGCTTATGATTAAAATAAAACCATTTCTTAAATGGGCTGGGAATAAGTATCAATGCATAGAAACCATTTTGAGTTCCTTGCCCCCTGCAAAACGTCTAATTGAACCATTCACGGGTTCTGGCGCAATTTTTATGAACTCAGATTATCCAAGCTATTTACTGGCGGAAAAGAATGCGGATTTGGTTAGATTATTTAAATTTTTACAGCATGAGGGAGCGGTATTTATTGACTATTGTGCTCGCTTTTTCTCAAGTAAAAATAATTGTGAAACGAGATACTATTATTTTCGTGAAAAATTTAATCGCACCAAAGACTTGCGTTATAGAGCTGCATTATTTCTTTATTTAAATAGACATGGCTACAATGGCCTTTGTCGTTATAATCAACAGGGATTTTATAATGTTCCGTTTGGCCGCTACAGCAAACCTTATTTCCCTCGTTTGGAAATGGATTATTTTTATCAAAAAAGCCAAAGAGCACAATTTGTTTCAGCTGATTTTAGACACACCTTTGCTCAAGCTGAGGTCGGTGATTTAATTTATTGTGATCCTCCATATGTTCCTTTATCATCCAGCGCAAATTTTTCTTCCTACATCAATAAAAAATTTAAAGAAATTGATCAAATCGAACTTGCCGATCTTGCTGTGGAGAGTGCTGCTCGCGGTATTACTGTGATTATCTCAAACCATGATACTGAATTTACGAGACATCATTATCGTCAAGGAAAAATTATCTCTTTTTCCGTGCCGCGCTTCATCAGCTGTCAAGCTTCGAATAGACGAGCGGCACAAGAATTAGTGGCGATATTTAGCCAACGTAGGTAGCTCTAATGGTGTGTGGACTTAACATCCTTCATAAAGAAAGCAAGGATAGTCACTACCAATAGCGAAATGGGTAACACTGAAAGAGCAATTTGATAATCGACAACGGTATAGATATGCTCGCCGCCGACGATGCCACTGTCTCCAAAGGTGTCTAACAATTTACCGACTAAAGGTTGGAAGAGTACACCCCCCAAGCTAATGATCATATTTACTGCTGCAAAGACTGTCCCTGATAATTTAGCTCCGCTATTTTCCTTACCCATGATAAATACAATAATTTCTGTAGCGCTAAAAGCGCCGTATAAAAATAGAAGGATATTTAGCCAGAAATAGGACAGACCTGGATAATAAAGGACAAAGCTAATGCAGATAAGGGCAAAAACAGCGCCAACTGCCAAAGGTAAAACACGACGCCCGCTGCGGTCAGATAAATAGCCAGCGACTGGCGCTCCTACAGCCCAGCCCAGAAACATGGCTGAGACCGTCCTGGCTGCTTCAACTTTGGTTAAATGATGAGCTTGCTCTAAATAACTTTTACCCCATAATTCCCCAAATACAGATAGGGAGGTATAGAGACAAGCCCCAACAAAACCAATTAACCAAACCTGAGGGGAAGTGAGTACCGACCAAACATCAGCAAAAAACTTGGGTAACGGGTATTTATGAGAAGAATGTCCTTCTGGTCCATCACGAACAACAAAGAATGTCACTATGGTTAATACCACACCAATAATCACCGTAAGATCAAGCACATAATGCCAGCCTAAAGTGACGGCTATATCTGTAATTTTCACTTCACCATAGACGAGGCCTAACATCCCTAAGGTGGTAATTAAACCGGCTGCTAGAGAAAAATATCGTCGTGGCAACCAATGCATCGCTAATGATAGGACACCAACAAAAGCAAAAGAGGAGCCAAAACCAACAAGAAAACGACCACAACCAGCAATTAGCATAGAGGATGTAATACCAAACATCCAGGAACCCAATGCGCAACAAAAACACGCAAACGTTAAAAGACGCCGCGGCCCATATCGATCCATAAGCATACCCACAGGCAACTGCATCGGTGAGTAGGCAAAATAATAAAGAGCGGATAGTTGGCCGAAGGCAGTTGCAGAAATATGACCGAAAGCTGCGCTTAATTCACTTTGCAAAGCCCCGGGGATAATTCTTAAGACAAATTCATAACAATAGAAGAAGGCCCCAATAGCGCATATTAGGCTACCCATCAAGGCTTGTCTTCTACCAATGGACGTACTAGTTATCTGCATTAGCATAAGTTTCTTTCAAGAAAAAGGTTAATATGGCGGCAATAATTATCCCAATAGGAATTATCGACAAAGCGAATTGATAATCATTTGCTGTGTACATATGTTGCAATTTATCTACAGGAATATCTTGCATAGGAGCAACAAGATGTGTCGATAAACTTAAGTCTAATAAACGCCCAACAAGTGGCTGCAAGAACATCGCCCCAAGCATCACAATCATGTTAGTCATTGCCATCGCGGTTGCAGCAGCTTCATTGGGACTAAGTTCACGACCAACAGCAAAAACGATGCACTGTGCACTGTATAAAAGCCCTAAAGCAAACATAAGTACATTAATATGCCATTGTTCCAAGCCAGGCAAATAAAGGATAATCATCATGATAATTCCTGCCCCAGCAGCGCCAAACAACATAGGTGGCTTACGACGTTTTAGCTTGTCAGAGATGTATCCCATTAAGGGCGCGCCAAAGGTAAATCCTAAAAATAGCAATGAATTCGCAAAATCAGCACCTGTCTGAGATAAACCATGAGCGTGTCTTAGATAGGGAATACCCCAAAGTTCTGCAAACACTGTCGTTGGGAGGTACACCAAACAACCAAACATACCATTAATCCAGATCTGTCTGCTGCGTGCAATGATACCCAAGTCAATCATACTTTTTTTGAACGTATCGACAGTACCACTTTTACGTTGGTGACCTTTTCTATCTCTGATACCAAACCAGAGTACAAAAATTAAACCGATTCCAAAATAGGCGCTGAGATTTACCGTTTCACGCCATCCAACAGTCGTGACCAAGCTACCCAACACATTATCACCTATCATGGCACCTACCGTGCCTAACGCCGACGCTAATCCTGAGACCATGGCTAACTTATCTTCTGGTAGCCAAATGGTAGCTAATTTTAATACGCCTACAAATGCAAAGGCCGAACCAAACCCTACTAAAAAACGCCCCACCGCTGCGATCCAGAATACCGTTGTGCCAGCAAAAATAAAGGTACCAATGACACAAATTAAGCAGGCTAAAGTGATTAATAATCTTGGGCCATAGCGGTCAAGAAGAACACCTACTGGCAATTGCATAGGAATGTAGGCGTAATAATAAAATGCTGAGAGCAAACCAAAACCAGTTGCTGATAAATTGAAATGCTCACGTAGTGGGTATTCCATCACACTGGGTGAAATACGTAGAAAATATTCATAGCTGTAATACAATGCACCGAGTCCACAGATTACCCAGCCAAGCATCATGTATTTTGTCTCTTTACTATGCAAAATTCACTCCTTTATTCATTGTTAAGCACGAGCTAATATTTTTTAACAAAATCAGCCCGGCTGACACCACTCGCTATTGCTGCATTGGCAACAGCAAGCACCACCCGCTCCTTTAAGCGAGGATCAATAGGTTTAGGGATGATGTAGTGCGGACTAAATTCCCAGTTTTTCACACCTGGATAATTGTCCTTAACAATCTGAGGAACTGGCTCTTGCACCAGTTGGCGAATCGCTTCAACTGCAGCAATCTGCATTGATTGGTTGATGCACGTTGCACGAACATCTAGCGCCCCGCGAAAGATATATGGAAAACATAAGACATTGTTTACCTGATTGGGGAAATCACTGCGCCCTGTAGCAATGACCAAGTCATTACGAGCTTTCTCAGCAATTTCGGGTCGAATTTCTGGGTCAGGATTAGATAAAGCAAAAATAACTGGTTTTGGAGCCATTAATTGTAAAAGTTCTGCACTAAGCAAATCAGGTTTAGCGACCCCAATAAAAACATCAGCGCCCACTAAAGCATCTGCCAGAGTTCGCTGTTCAGTCTTGCGAGCAAAAGCAAATTTGTACGCATTGAGATCTTCTCGCCCAGTGTGGATCACACCTTTGCTATCTAAAAGAAGCATTTTTTCTCTGTCAGCCCCTAAAGCTACCAGTAAGCGCATGGATGCTATACCCGCAGCGCCAGCACCAATACAAACAATATTGACATCTGACAATTTCTTTTGCTGCAGGTCCAGGGCATTTAACAAAGCAGCAGCAACAACAATGGCTGTACCATGCTGGTCGTCATGAAAAACAGGAATACTTAATTGCTCTATCAAAGCTTGCTCGATCTCAAAGCACTCTGGAGCTTTTATATCCTCAAGATTAATGCCACCAAACGTAGGAGCGATTCGCTTTGCGGTTGCAATAAAGGCTTGTGCATCTTCCGCATCAATTTCGATATCAAAGACGTCAATATCTGCAAAGCGTTTAAACAATACCGCCTTTCCTTCCATCACTGGTTTACTGGCTAAAGGACCTACATCACCTAGGCCGAGGACTGCCGTACCATTGGTCATTACAGCGATTAAATTTCCCTTTGCAGTATAGCGAAACACTTTCTCTGGATTTTCAGCAATGGCAAGCACTGGTTCAGCCACACCAGGAGTATAGGCAAGTGATAAATCATCTTGCGAGTTGGTTGATTTAGTCACATGCACTGCTAATTTTCCAGGAATAGGAAACTCGTGATATTCCAATGCACGTTCTTTTAATAAATCTTTGTCCAAGGCGTTTACTCTCTTTTTCGGGAAACCCGGCGGAAAATCATATAGAAAAATGTTAAAGATGAACAGTCATTTTGCAAAAAAAAGGCGCATTTATTGCGCCTTTTTAACAAATTGAAACGATTATGCTTTCTCTTTCTTTTTATAGCGATCACGGAATTTTTGTACTCGACCGCCGGTGTCAACGAGTTTTTGCTTACCCGTATAAAATGGATGACAATTAGCACAAACTTCAATATTTAGATCATGAGTTAACGTTGATTTCGTTTCGAACGAGTGGCCGCAGCTGCAGGTCACGTTAATAACTTTATACTCTGGGTGAATAGACGCTTTCATAATACCACTCTCTCAAATTTCCAAAACCGAGCATCGCCACCTGAACCTTGCCAAGCACCATGCTCTTATAATATTAAGACGCGCAACATTAGCAGAAATTTAATTATAGATCAATTTTCTTAATCGGGTAAAAAACGCTCTTCCTCAAAAAAAGTAACCTTTCCAGTCCTAATATCATGTATACCAGCTACAATACCCACCTTGCCCTGTGCAAGTAAATTGCTAATAATTGAGCTTTGCTGCTGAATTTGGCGCACAACATTTAAGGCATTATTTTTCGCAATAGTGTCAACCAATTTAGAATTAGAACAATCTTTAAGTCCTGTGGCTTGTTTTGTTGGATCAACAGCAGGTTTTATTTTGTCAAGGACATGATCAAGATGTCCAAGTTCAACGTCCTCACAAGCACCCGCCACGGCCCCACAAGACGTATGGCCAAGAACAACGATCAGCCGGGCACCTACCACTTTGGTGGCATACTCCATGCTTCCCAAAATATCTTCATTTAAAATATTCCCTGCAACACGTAGAGTAAAGAGATCAGCAATACCTTGATCAAAAATAAATTCAGGGACGGAACGAGAATCCATGCAATTAAGGATAACCACCCAAGGAAATTGACCATAGGACGATTGCTTCGCTTGAGCCAAGTAATTTCGCTGCTTCATACGATTACCCTGGAAGCGCTGGTTACCTTCCTTTAAACGCAAGAGAGCTTGACTAGGTGTCATAGCTTGCTGTGTCATCGCAGAAGTTGTCTTACCCAAGGTTAGTATTTCTTCAGCTGTTTTCGCTACTAACTCGAAATTTAATGTCCAGATTATAAGCGTTAGAAGAGCACATGTGATAAATTTATGCATTTTCCCATCCTTGTAAAATTAATTTTCAACACATTTATTGAGACTGCTCATTAAACTGTGTGATTCCCGCAAAAAATTGTATAGGTTTGAACCGAGGAACCAGCGTAGCCTTGATGAAGCGTAAGCGTAATCAAGGTTTATTGTGTGCCAGGCATCGTGCATATGAAAACCTTGATTACGCTTACGCTTCATCAAGGCTACTCAGTTCAAACCTGTACTCAATTTTTCGCGGGGATGACACAATTTGGTATACATTCTCCATTTATTAACAATCATTTTGACCGTGTAGTTCAACCCAGACTGGAGCATGATCAGAGGGTCTCTCCCACTTTCTTGGCATCCTATCAATTTGGGATAAGGTGCAAAGGCAATTTAGTTCTTTGTTTAGCAAAATGTGATCAATGCGTAAACCGCGGTTGCGCCTGAATGCCCCTGCACGATAATCCCACCAAGTGAACGCTTGGTCTTCCTGAGAGAAATTTCGAAAACTATCACTAAACCCCAACGCTAATATGTCAGCAAATGCTTTTCGTTCTTGTGGACTGACCATGACACAATTTTGCCATTCAAGTGGATCATGCACGTCTCTATCCTCTGGAGCAATATTAAAATCACCAACAATAGCAATTTTGGGATAAAGCAGCATTTGTTCTTTAATAAAAGCGATGGTCTTGTCTAGCCATTCCAATTTATAGACATACTTTTCGGAAGCCACCTCAGAACCATTAGGTACATAAAGATTAATAACTCGTATTCCAGCAATAGTAGCAGCCAAGAAGCGTCGTTGCGGATCGACAAACCGAGGGTTCTCTTTAAGGATCTCCTCAATAGGGTGGCGACTAATGATCGCCACCCCATTGTAGCTTTTTTGTCCAGAAAAAGTAACATGATAACCAAGCTCGGAGAATATATTGCTGGGGAAATGCTCATCAATAAGCTTAGTCTCTTGCATTGCTAAAATATCCACTTCGGATGATTTTACCCAATTTAAGATGTGCTCAAGACGAATTTTCAAAGAATTTACATTCCAGCTGGCAAGCTTAAGCATACCAATCTCCCTCATACTCAATCATTAGGGGGGCATGATCAGACCAACGCGGCTCCCGATAAATTACTGCATCTGTCACACTGTCCCTTAACCCAGGAGTAATGACTTGATAGTCGATTCTCCAACCCACATTCTTATCTCTTGCAGTTGGACTACGATAAGTCCACCAGGTGTATTGCCCTTCTTCCTGATTAACCACACGAAAAGCATCAACAAAGCCCATGGAATCAAAAAGCTTATCCATCCAAGCTCTTTCTTCAGGGAGGAAACCTGAATTTTTTTGATTAGCCTGCCAATTTTTTAAATCAATTTTTTTATGGGCAATGTTGTAGTCTCCGCAAAGAAGTAACTCTCGTCCCTCCTTTTTTAAAACTAGCAAATGTTTAGCAAAACGGTCCAAAAAATCATACTTAACTGCTTGCCTTATTTCTCCACTGGTACCAGAAGGCATATAAAGAGAAATGATACTTATTTTGGGATAATCAAATTGTAGGTAACGCCCCTCATTGTCACAATAGTCAAAACCCAAGCCTTTTACAACTCGCAGAGGCTTATGGCGAGCATAAATGGCTACCCCGCTATAGCCTTTTTTTTGTGCGTCATAATATTCACAAAAATAGCCTTTCGGAAAATAAAGTTCTTCCGATCGCTTATCGCACAATTGAGCTTTCGTTTCTTGTATACAAACAAAATCAGCGTTTTGTGCATTTAGCCAATCATAAAACCCAGCGCGGGCAGCAGCTCGAATACCATTAGCATTAAATGTAATTACTTTCACGTTCACACCATTGAGTAAAACTAAGGTCTGTTGACATAAAGCTGTGTCGCAATTCTTCCTAAACGCTTGCCCAATTGTTTTGCCAAAATCATTTCATCCTGACTGATAGGATTTTCGTTAGACATACCAGCCACATGGGTAACCCCATAGGGAGTACCACCCGTCCGCGTTGTGCTTAGACTCGCTTCAGTATAAGGCAATCCAATAATGAGCATCCCATGATGCAGCAAGGGTAACATCATACTCGTTAGAGTAGTCTCCTGTCCTCCATGCATAGAAGCAGATGAAGAAAAAACGCACGCAGGCTTATCAACCAAATCACCAGCCAACCACAGTGGCGTTGTCATATCCAAAAAATATTTTAGAGGAGATGCCATGTTACCAAAGCGCGTTGGGCTACCTAGAGCGAGCCCTTGACAATCACGAAGATCGTCCAAGGTGACATAAGGTGCTCCATGCTCAGGGACAAGTTCATCAACAGCTTCACAGGTCGCCGAAACAGGTGGGACTGTTCTTAATCGTGCCTCCATACTGCCAATACCTTCTATGCCGCGAGCTATATATTGGGCAAGTTGGGCTGTGGCTCCATGACGAGAATAATAAAGAACAAGAACATAGGGTTTAGTCATGAATAAGCTCCAAGACTTTTTCTGGCGGACGGGCAACAACCACTTTTTCACCGACAATGGCAATCGGTCTTTGCAGCAACTGAGGATAATCAATGAGTGCTTGCAAAATGGTAACCTCATCAGCTTCTGCCAAATGCAATTCTTTATAAAGCGTTTCGTTTTTACGAACAATCGCATCAAGGCCTAATTTAGTAACGAAAGCCCGCAGGGAGTCCAAGGTGAGACCATTCTTTATGTAATCAATAACTGTTAATGGAACTCCAGCCTCTTGTATGAGCTGTAGACAAGCTCGTGACTTTGAACAACGAGGATTATGGTAAACAATGAGCATTTTTGACACCTTTTTAAAGAGCTAAGTATAGCGCTAATTTGCTAAAAGTACTTGTATATTTTTTTTGATGCTAAACGTTTTTACCTATTAAATTAAACGAAGTACATTGTCATTTGGAGTTCCAATATGAGATAGTAAAAAAGCTGTATATTTAAGCTGTGTTTATACCTCTGGTAACAATAATAATTTTACATGGTCTATTGTTTCATGGATTGGAAACATAAATTAACTACAAAATTTTATGAAGCAAAACGTTTTATTTTGTTTGTGGTCGAGCATTTTATAAAAGATGATTGTACTTATAGGGCTTCAGCGTTAGCATTCACTAGTCTGCTTGCTGTTGTACCTTTAATGAGTGTTAGCCTAACGCTGCTCTCCTCTTTTCCCGTTTTTGAAAAATTATCTCAGCCCGTGCAAGATTTTATTTTTCAAAATTTCGTGCCGGCAACAGGTAAAGTAATTCAAAATTATCTAAAACAATTCTCCACGCAAGTCTCCAAACTCTCTATATGGGGAGTGGCTATTTTGTTCCTAACCGCTTTATTAGTGATGGTCACAATAGAAAAGGCAATGAACCGAATTTGGAAGGTCCATACTCCTCGAAAAGGAGTAGTGGCCTTTTTATTATATTGGGCTATTTTGTCTCTTGGACCTGTTTTTCTTGGTCTAAGCTTAGCTGCCAGTTCTTATGTTTTGTCTTTGCTTTTCACTCAAGAATATCGTGCTCCTTTAGTTCTTCTAAATAGCATTCCTTTTTTTCTTTCCTTGGTGGGCTTTACCTTTTTGTATGTTGTGGTTCCCAATTGTCCGGTTAAAATTATTCATGGCTTATGGGGAGGATTGGTCGCAGCTATTTTATTTGAGTCTGCGAAACAGGCTTTCGCGTATTATTTAGCCCAGTTTGACACGTATGAACTGCTCTATGGCGCGTTCGCTACCATTCCTATCTTTTTTGTTTGGGTATATTGGGTATGGGTAATCACCCTTCTCGGTGCAGAAATTAGCTACGCGCTTTCCGTTCATTATAAAAGACGACCTGGGATACCCATCGACGGTTTCTCACATGCCTTATTATGGTTGCATCAACTCTGGTTAGCTCAACAATCAGGGAGAGGTTTAACTCGTGAGGCTCTGATCTCCGCAAGTTCTCTGCCCTTTGCAATTAACGTAGATAATATGATCCATGAACTGATAAGCTCAGGGCTTGTTCACAATACCGATACAGGTGAGTTAATGTTGAGTCGCGATCTCAATCAAGTGACTCTTTACTGGCTCACCCAACATCTCCCATATCGATTACCCACCCGTGTAGAATTAGAAAGAGAAGATTTACCCCACACCATCTACTGGCGAGAAGTGTTAGATAAAACCGATCTAGAACTGCAAAAGGCGCTGGCCATTGACTTAAATCAGCTTTTTAGCCAAAGCTCTTAGAGCTTGTTAATTAATTCGCTAAAAATAGAACACTAGCCATTATTTGCGAGCATCGCAGCGCAGTTTACGCGAGAGTAAATGAGCAGCGAAGCGCAGCAAATGACGGCTGGTGTTCATTTTTAGTTAGAATTAATTAACAAGCTCTTAAGCTCTTCACCGACCCTCGCAGTAGTCCGGGTAAGTTGCTCAGAGCTCATTTTGAGCGCTTGGGCAAAATCCTGAAAAATATTCTCTCTCTTCACTAAGTCAACAATTCCTGTTTTTTCAAGTTCAGAATAAATACGCGCATTAGCCTCAGTTAACATGACATGAACTTGATGTTTCTGCAGGCTCAGGATCACCTCTTCTAAGGTTTGTAATCCGGTAATATCCATGAAAGGAACGCGAGCTAATCGAATAATCAAAATCTTTGGCTCAGTGTGCGTAATAGCCAGCGCGTGTTCTAGTTTTTCAACAGCTCCAAAGAATAACGGCCCTTCGATCATGTAAATCAATATATCTTCGTTGAGACCAACCGACTTTGGATTGACTAGCTCCTCTTGCAAATCTAGATTGCTGACTCGTTGTACTGCAACACTTGAGGCCATTCGTCTTAAAAATTGAAAAGCGGCTAAAATCACACCAACATATACCGCCATTACTAAATCCACAGCAATCGTTAGTACAAAAGTAGTTAGTAAGATCATGACATCGGCTCGTGGTGCACATTTAATCATCTTTAGGAAATGTCGAGCTTCACTCATGTTCCAGGCAACAACAAATAAGATCGCTGCAAGCACGCATAAGGGAATATTTACGGCCAATGGAGCTAAAAAGATGATGATCGTTAATAAAATAATGGCATGTACTATACCAGCAAGGGGGCTATTACCACCATTACGAATATTGGTAGCCGTTCTTGCAATGGCACCAGTGGCAGCAAACCCGCCAAATAAAGGAGCAGCGATATTGGCAATCCCTTGGCCAATTAATTCTTGATTAGAGTTGTGGCGCGTACCTGCCATTCCATCGGCAACAACGGCAGAAAGTAATGATTCAATAGCTCCAAGCATGGCAATGGCAAAAGCTGGTCCCATCAACTCCATTAATCGATCCACAGTAATTTCAGGCAAATGAAAGCCAGGCAATCCCTGAGGAATGCCTCCAAATGTGCTACCGATTGTGGCCACACCATCAAAATGGAAGATTGCTTGAACTACCGTCGCTACAACCAACGCAACCAAAGGACCCGGCACACGGCTTAAGCCAGGTAATTTATATGAATAAAGTACTAACGCCAGGGAAATCAGAGATAATGCAGTTGTTGTCGTATTTAACTGCGGAAGCACTTGCAGAAGATGCAGAAATTTCTCATGAAAATGCCCTCCGCCTACAGCGGGTAGACCAAAAAAATCTTTCCATTGCCCCACCCAAATGATAACAGCTATCCCTGCAGTAAAACCAACAATTACCGGTTGAGGGATGTATTTAATAACGGTACCAAAACGGGCCACACCCAAGAAGAAAAGAATAACCCCTGCCATGAGGGTGGCGATTTGCAGTCCATCAATTCCATACTTTGCTGTAATCCCTGAAAGAATAACGATGAAGGCACCTGTCGGCCCCGCAATTTGCAAGCGACTGCCACCCAATAAAGACACCAGTGCCCCAGCAACAATAGCGGTATAAATACCCTGCTCAGGTTTTGCACCTGAGGCAATAGCAAAAGCCATGGCCAGAGGAAGAGCAACGACACCAACGATAACCCCTGAAATGATATTGGGCAGCCAATGTTGTCGTTGTAATAATCCTGTACGATAAGCTTCTAGGAAAGCAATCATCTCGTTATACGCGTTGGGACAATGAGATAATTATTATACCTGCTATTAACGATTTTGCCATAAATATTTACATTAGACGCTAATATGATTCATAGTGAATAAGAATTAACTCCTTAAGAGTCGATTACAGGATATAACGTGTTAAGTCGTCATCCTCTACTAATTTACCTAAGTGTTTATCAACATAGGATTTATCAATATGGACTGACTCACCTGCTTTATCAGTTGCTTCAAAGGAGACAACTTCCAATAATCGCTCCATCACTGTATACAAACGCCGTGCACCAATATTTTCTGTACGCTCATTGACTTTCCAAGCCACTTCAGCAATACGACGAACACCTGTAACATCAAAGGTTAATTGTAAACCTTCCGTTGCCATTAGGGCGGTGTATTGTTCAGTTAAAGAAGCACTTGGTTCAGTTAGGATACGAACAAAATCCTCGACAGTAAGTGCACCTAATTCGACACGAATAGGCAAACGACCTTGCAATTCGGCAATTAAATCCGAGGGTTTAGCCACGTGGAAAGCACCTGAAGCAATAAACAAAATGTGATCAGATTTGATCATACCGTATTTTGTCGATACTGTTGTGCCTTCGACCAAAGGTAGAAGATCGCGCTGGACACCTTCGCGGGAAACATCACCTCCGGTCCCATGTTCTGCGCGCCTGGCAACTTTATCCAACTCATCGATAAAGACGATGCCATTTTGTTCAACATTTTCAATAGCACGGGTTTTGATATCTTCTTCATTGATTAATTTAGCAGCCTCTTCCTCACGTAAGATTTTCATTGCTTTGGCAATGGTTAATTTGCGTGTTCGCGTGCGACCACTGCCCATTTGCTGGAACATGGATTGCAATTGACTCGTCATTTCTTCCATTCCCGGTGGTGCCATGATCTCTACACCCACCTGGGCTGCTGACAATTCAATTTCAATTTCATTATCATCTAAGAGTCCCTCTCGCAATTGCTTGCGGAAAATTTGGCGAGTAGAGGATTCTTTTTCGCTCGGTGTGAGGCCAACTCTTGGTGGCGGTAAGAGAACATCTAAAATACGCTCTTCAGCAGCATCTTCAGCCAAATGTTCTACTTTCTTCATCGCCAATTCACGTTCTTGCTTAACAGCAATGTCAATCAAATCGCGCAGAATAGAGTCAACATCGCGCCCTACATAACCCACTTCAGTAAACTTGGTCGCTTCGACTTTGATAAAAGGTGCATTCGCCAATTTGGCCAACCGTCTAGCAATTTCGGTTTTACCAACACCTGTTGGGCCTATCATCAAAATGTTTTTGGGCATAATCTCGCTGCGCAAGACCGGATCTTGTATTTGCATCCGACGCCAACGATTGCGTAATGCAATGGCCACAGCACGTTTCGCTTCATCCTGACCAATGATATGTTTATTTAATTCTTGTACAATTTCCCGAGGAGTCATTACTATTCTATTCACTATCACTTTCCAATTCTTCAATGGTTAAATTGTTGTTGGTATATATGCAAATATCAGCAGCAATAGCCAAACTTTTACGCACGATCTCAAGCGCTGATAATTTTGTATTCTCTAGCAATGCCTTGGCAGAGGATTTAGCAAAAGGACCTCCTGAACCGATAGCAATAAGTCCTTCTTCCGGTTCGATGACATCGCCATTTCCTGTAATAATTAAGGAAGCCTTGCTGTCAGCCACAGCTAAAAGCGCTTCCAAACGCCGCAAAATTTTGTCTGTTCGCCAATCTTTGGCGAGCTCCACGGCAGCACGAACTAAATGACCCTGATGCATTTCAAGTTTTCGTTCAAAACGCTCAAACAAGGTGAAAGCATCTGCGGTTCCACCAGCAAAACCTGCAATGACTTTATCTTTATATAAGCGCCTTACTTTGCGGGCATTACCCTTCATAATGGTGTCGCCCATGGTGACTTGACCATCTCCACCAATAACCACCTTACTGCCGCGTCGAACAGACAGGATGGTCGTACCACGATATTGATCCAAAATGTATCCTCACTGTTGATGGTTTGCCATAAATGGGGTTGAAGAAAAAAAAATCAATAGATAAGCGATAATTTTTTAGGGTCTGTTGACAATTACTTTTTGGTTTAGATATCTAGGGTTGGCTGACATTTCTCACAAACTCCCTTCAATTCAATGGCATCTTGCCCTAAATGAAATTGATGGTCTTGTGTTAATTTTTGGATCAGGGAATGCATTTCACTATGATAGACCTCTTGCACCTGATGACACTGATAACACACCATCAAAATCTCAGAAGGTAGATGTTTTTCGGGTTCATGACAAAGCATATAGGATTGAATGGATTCAATTTTATGAACGACTCCGTAATCCACAAAATAATCCAAAACGCGATAAACAGAGGGGGGCGTAGAGCGTTGTTTTATTGCTGAAAGCTTATCAAGTATTTCATAAGCTTTAAGTGGCCGTTCACCCTGCCACAAAATATAGAGAACTGTCTTACGTAAAGACGTCAATTTAAGATTAATTGTATTACAATAAGTCAGAAAGGAAGCGGGGTAGATCATGTGTATCGATATTTATCTTTTAATAAATTCAGAGTACTTTAAGTTAAACGGTTAATAAAAGATACACCATGGAGTAAAGGAGGAATGTTTAGATGCTCTGCTATACTTTGGCCAATATCAGCAAAGCTATCTCGGCGACCAATAAATTGACTAGAGACTCCGGGTCCAAAAACCAAAACAGGAATATGCTCTCGCGTATGGTCCGAGCCTGGCATGGTAGGATCGCAACCATGATCAGCAGCAATCACCACTCGATCATCAGCATTAAGCAGTCGCTCTAGTTCTGGCATACGAGCATCAAATTGCTCAAGCGCATGGGCATAACCTGCGACATCACGTCTATGACCATAAGATGAATCAAAATCCACAAAATTGGTGAAAACCAAACTGCCGGCAGGTGCTGTTTTCATAGCTGCCAGGGTAGCATCAAACAATGCCATATTGCCATCTGCTTTTATTGTTTGAGTCAAGCCCTGGTGCGCAAAGATGTCTGCAATCTTACCAATGGCTATGACCTCTCGACCTACCTTTTTTAATTCATCCAATAAAGTAGGTGCAGGTGGCAAAGTGGCGTAGTCGCGACGATTCCCAGTGCGTGAAAATGAACCAATCTCCCCTATGAAAGGGCGAGCAATAACGCGACCAATTTGGTATTCATTCACCAATTCGCGCGCTATTTTACAGACCTCATACAGCCGTAGTAACCCAAACGCTTGTTCGTGAGCTGCAATCTGAAAGACACTATCTGCAGAGGTATAAATAATCGGTTTCCCTGTCTTTAAGTGCTCCTCACCTAGTTCGTCAATGATGGTCGTACCCGAGGCATGTTTTTGCCCTAAAACCCCGGGTAATTTTGCTCTTTCTATGAGTTCATCAATTAATTTCTTAGGGAAACACGGTATCTCATGAGGAAAATACCCCCACTCAAATTGCACCGGAACACCAGCCAATTCCCAATGTCCACTGGGAGTATCTTTGCCCAAGCTTTGCTCAACAGCATAACCATAGTAACCACTGGGCTCAGGCAATTGCGATAAATCAATCAGTCGTCTCCCTGAGCTCGCTACAGCAGCATGGTACAAACCCAGCCTTGTCAAATTGGGGATGTGCAAAGCTCCCTTACGCACACCTTCTTTATCAGCATAACCATCCTCACAGGCCAAATGAATATGACCAAAGGTATTCGCTCCTTTATCCCCATAGCGATGAGCATCAAGGCTTGCGCCAATCCCTAAAGAATCCATCAATAAAATACAAACACGTCCTGGCATCCGTTATTCCTCTACATGTCGACAATGGGTTTCTTTTAATCCGAATAAGACAAGCAATGCCAAGACCAAACCTATAGGTAAGATAATAGCGGCAAACTGGTAGTCCCCTAAAGAATACACAGGAACCTCATTTACTAATTGCATTTCACCATGACTCATTAATAAAAGACTAAACAAGTTTTGATAAATGATATAACCACCCTGAGTAAGAATAGAAATGACACTTACGGCTGTAGCTGTCATGATGACTGGACTGCTTTCTACCACCAAAGCATAGCTAATGACTTGGGCTGCAGTAAAAAAACCCAGTAAGAAAAATAAGATTTTCATGATAGATAGCGAAACTGGAGCAAATAGAACGACTAACAAGGTAAGCAACGACGCTATTACCCCTATTTTCATAGGCAATATACGCAAACCTAATTTATCAGAACACCAACCAATCACAGGACCACCAATGATTGCTCCTAAAAATAACATGGTGTTGACTGCAGCAGCATCTTCTTTGGAGACTCCCATTCTT
Organism: Legionella lansingensis; assembly: GCF_900187355.1. Taxonomy (NCBI): domain Bacteria; kingdom Pseudomonadati; phylum Pseudomonadota; class Gammaproteobacteria; order Legionellales; family Legionellaceae; genus Legionella; species Legionella lansingensis. The sequence goes on from NZ_LT906451.1 coordinate 2,547,264, forward strand.
TGAATCAGATAGAGAGAGCCCATCATCGCCCCAAAAACAGCTATAGCCATGTTCATAAGGCTGGTATATAAAGCTGCCCTCAGTGTTTGCGGATTTAAATAAGCCTTTTTAGCTGCAACGAAAACCGATATTTTTTGAACAATTTTGTGACTTTCTGTTCGTGTCTTATCAATCATGCCAAAAGCCATGAAGATTAACATGGCCGTTCCAAGCCAACCTACCTGTATGAGGGCATCACGCCATCCTATTTGATTGACTAATTTAGTCAGAGGATATTGCGCCAACATCCCCCCTGTCATTCCCATAGTGACGATTGCTCCTGTAACCAGAGCCATACGCTTAGGAGGAAACCAACGCGAAGCAAGACGAATGGGACCTAAGAAACAAAATGCACTGCCAATTCCAGTCACAAATCGACAAAATAAAGCGAGATAAAACGATTGCGCATGAGCGAGAATAAATGTGCTTATCACGCATAAAAACATAGCAAATAAGATTGTCTTTTTGGTAGAAAATCTGTCAAGGATCATTCCGGCAACAAACAGAAAGAGCACATTCGACAAATAGTAAATGCTTGATAAATAGGCCATTTTATCAGCTTGCACGTGAAAATCCTGCATGATGTTGTCAGCAATCGAGGCAAACATGTTGCCTTGAATAAATTCATAAAAGAAGAATAATGACGCACTAAAACAGACTAGCCAGGGCAACAACACAGAAGCTTGCTTTTCATCTTGATATTCTTCCACCATCTGCATAAAAACTCCTAAATCTAACGTTTGCAGTATGTTTCACGGGTTAGTAAAACAGCAATTAATGCGGCGAGCGCGGTAAGAGGAAACATCCACATGGCATATTGAAAGTCAGCGATAGTGTAATTTTTAGTAATAAGACCCGCATGATGCTGCATCAACCAACCAAATAGCACCTGACCTACACCTGCCCCACCCATAATAATCACTGAGGCGATACTCGTCGCTGCCCCTGTGTTGTCTGATAGATTACTCTCTGCTATCAGTGGATAACTAATCACTTGGGTGCTGGTGAAAAAACCAAGCGCAAAAAATAAAATACTTAAAACAGTCTGTGACAAAACAATATCCATAAATAAAGGGATGGTCGTAATTAGTGTTGCTATTGCACCGATGATCATTAAAGGCTTACGTCGGCCTTGATTATCAGAAAACCATCCAACCAAGGGACAACCAACGATACTACCAATAAAAATAAGACTCACCACATTGCTTGCAGCAATCTCTGGTAAGTGATGAACCACCTGTAGATAAGTGGCCCCCCATAAAGCACAAAGCACCATAATAGGTAAATTAAGAAAGCAGGTATAAAATCCAGCCAACCAATTTTGGCGGTTACCGAGAGCTTGCAAAAAACTTGGAATAGCAGAGGCTTGCGAAGATTTTTTTACTTCACCAGTGTTCGCTGGTTTATCTTGAACAATCAAATAAATCCAGAGTAACAAGCAGATACCGACGATACCATCAATAAATAAAGAGGCACGCCAGCCATAGAGCTCATTAAGATGAGCAAAAGGAGTGTGAGCCATCATCCCACCCATGAAAGCCATGGTTACCAAGGAACCGATAACTAACGCTTGGCGACGGGGAGGAAACCAATGAGAAACCAATACCACACAAGATAAAAAACAAAAAGCGTTACCTATACCTGAAAGGAAATGGAAAAAGCAAGCAAGAGCAAAAGAATGGGTGATGGCAAAACCTATGGTACCAATCACGCAAATCACCATTGCGATCAAAATAACTAAACGAGTAGAACAACGATCAAGAATAATTCCTGCTGGTAAAAGGAATAATAAGTCTGCCCATAAATAGGTACTAGACATCCAGCTAAGCTGTGCGGCATTAAGGTGAAAATCAACACGTAAAGGCTGATTGATCACATCAAAAATATTTAACTGAAAAAATTCGTAAAAGAAAAATAACCCTGCTGATAGGCAAACTAACCATGCCATGAAAGAGTTTCGCGGGAATACAAGCTCCGACTTCACTGCAAGAGACTCAGACAACATTACTCCTTAGCAAGGGGGGTCGCAAAATTTGCGCGAATTATAGCAAAAATTATAGGGAATGGATATCTTTGTTGCACAATTTATTGCCAGAAAAAACATTGCCAGCAGCGTAAAGATAAAATTAGATTTTTGCAAATATTCCATATAACGCATACCATTAACACCTTAGGGCCTGTTGACAATTCATTTATTCAATTTCTTGAAAACCCCTACGTACCGCGGCTTGTCCAGGTATCCACAAGATCCCTGGATGACGCGGACTGATCCCGGATCGAGTCCGGGAGCGTCGCGTAGGCTTGTAGAGCAATTGTCAACAGACCCTGGTTAGGGTTAATAAAATACAATAAGGATAATAATGATGATCCCAGTCAAAGGCTATGCTGCATCAAGTGCTAAAGCTCCATTGGAACCTTTTTCCTTTCAGCGAAGAGATGTGGGTGATCATGATGTATTGATTGATATTAAGTACTGTGGCATTTGTCATTCCGATATTCATCAAGCTCGCGACGAATGGGGTGGCTCCCTTTTTCCCATGGTCCCAGGTCACGAAATTGTAGGCATCGTTGAAAAAGTTGGGACAAAGGTTAAGCAGTTTAAAGAGGGGGAGCATGTTGGTGTAGGCTGTCTTGTTGATTCTTGCCGCCACTGTGAAAATTGTGAGGATGGGTTAGAACAATATTGTTTGGAAGGACCAACAGTGACCTACAACGGGATGGAGCGTGATGGGAGCCATTTAACGCAGGGTGGGTACTCAACAAAAATTGTCGTTGATGAAAATTTTGTTTTGCGTCTTCCTAACAACTTACCACTAGCTGACACGGCGCCATTGTTATGTGCGGGAATCACGCTTTACTCACCTTTAAAACACTGGCAAGCAGGTCCAGGCAAAAAAGTGGCCATACTTGGTTTAGGTGGCATCGGGCATGTAGGAGTAAAAATTGCGCATGCCATGGGTGCTAATGTCACTGTACTTAGCCATTCAACCAGAAAAGAACAAGACAGTAAGCGTCTTGGGGCAGACTTTTTTTATGCGACTTCGGAACCAAACACCTTCAATAAATTAGCCTTAAGCTTTGATCTCATCCTCTGTACCGTATCCGAAGGAATTGATTGGAATGAATATCTAAAATTGTTGAAGCGGGACGGCACTCTGGTGGTTCTTGGAGTCCCGAATAAGGATGTCCCCGTTGGTGCTTTTTCACTGATTAGCGGTCGCCGTAGTTTGGCGGGTTCAATGATTGGTGGTCTCGCAGAAACTCAAGAAATGCTTGATTTTTGCGGCAAACATAATATCACTGCAGACATCGAATTGATTCCTATACAAAAAGTTAATGAGGCTTATGAACGGGTTCTAAAAAGTGATGTACGTTATCGATTTGTAATAGACATGGCATCCTTGCGTTAGTAAGAACCGCACCTCATCTCTGAGTCTCTACTTAATCGTGTCATTCTCGCGGAGGCGAGAACCATCCTAGATTCCCGCTTACGCGGGAATGACGCAGTCTTATGAACAGTCGTTGTCGTTTTGGTTTTGCCAGGATGTTTACTCTCTACTATTGTTAAGATAATAAATTGAATAATTCGGGTGAATCTATTATGCAACGATTGCAGACATTTGAAAGACGAAATTATTTATTTTTGTTCTTTTTTTCTTTCGCCTTGATCATTTTCTGTTTTGATAGTCCTGCAGAACAAAAAACACCATCCCCAAAAACCATCATTGAAGTTACGGATACCCAGTTTCAACTTAATGAACAGGGCAAAGCAGCGAAAGCATTTAATCTCCGTTTTATTAAGCCTGACGGTTCGATCAGTAAAGAAGGTTATTTTGGCACCAAAGGTGATCTATTCAATGTAACGGTAGTAAATAAATCAGCTGAACCGATAACAATCCACTGGCATGGTCTTATCGTTCCTAATGATCAAGATGGTGTACCTTATGTAACGCAAACCCCAATTAAACCAGGTGAGAGTCACCCTTATAAATTTAAACTTCTGCAATCAGGGACTTATTGGATGCATTCTCATGTGGGCTTTCAAGAGCAACAGCTCTTGGCAGCACCTTTTATTATTTATAAGCCCGGTGAACAAAACAAAGAACAAGAAGTCATTTTGTTCCTGGAAGATTTTACTTACGCTGATCCTAACATCCTATTTCAAAAATTGCGCAGTGCCAAAATGCCCGCTATGACAATGTCAAAATCGATGAATATGAATGGAAAAGCAGATTTTAATGATATTGACTACGATGCCTTTCTCACCAACAGAACGACATTGAAGAAACCCGAGATTAAAACAGTCAGTGCAGGTAAAACGATACGGCTGCGAATAATCAATGGCTCAGCTTCGACGAATTTTCAGATCAATTTAGGTAATATTGCAGGGACATTGATTGCTGTAGATGGTGAAGATGTTCAACCAATAACTGCCAAGACATTTCCGATTGGTATTGCCAATCGGCTGGATATCATTTTAACGATCCCTAAACAGGGTGGTTTTTTTCCTATTCTTGCACAAGCGGAAGGTACGAATAAGCAAACGGGACTAATATTAGTCACAGGAATAATGCCCATTCCACAATTAAGTTCAATTGCGGCACAAAGCATAGGTCGCATTGATTATTATCAACTTGAAAAGCAATTGCACGCGATACGACCTTTGACAAAGAAACCTGTTACTGTTAGTTTGTCATACTCACTAGACGGCAACATGCAAGGTTATCAATGGATGCTGAATGGTCAGAGCTACCCTAAAATCACGCCTAAGACAATTAAGCAAGGCGATCGGGTGGAAATGGTTTTTACGAACACAACCCAAATGTCTCATCCCATGCATCTCCATGGGCATGTTTTTCAAGTCACAGAAATTGATGGTATAAAACTTCCGAATGGAGCAATGCGCGATACTGTTCTTGTGCAACCTAATAGTACAGTAAAAATCCAATTCGATGCTGATAATCCAGGAATATGGTTGAATCATTGTCACAATCTCTATCATTTCATCGCCGGTATGGGTACAACGGTAGAATATATTGGTTATCCTAAGCCTTCTTTTTACCTGGAATTCATTGGCGCTGGCAAAAAATAAGCTGCAAGAATATTGCAATCCGCTTAGAACGATGAAAGACTAATAAATTAGTCTTTCAAAGCTAAACCCCCAATGGAAGAAACAACGTGTTAAGCCAGGGAGAAGGCATGTTTCGCGGACTAATTAATTTATTACCGATATGGCAAATCTTCTTAATCAATCTTTCAATATTGATTTGCATTTCTCTCTTAGCCAGTTATCTAGGCTCGATACTCATTCCTCAAGAAACCATTGACCGAGAATACTCACGCAGCACTGATAGTGTGCTTAATATTATGGGCAGCGGTTATGGCGTGTTCCTGGGTTTTGTGATTATAGCACTCTGGAACCATTATCTCGCTGTACAAAAAATTATTTATGAAGAAACGGACGCCATCAGTGTGATTGTTCGCCACCTCGACGTTTTCCCCCCTAAAGAAGCCAGTCTACTGCGAAAAAACATTCAAGCCTATGTTGTTGCAGTGAGGGGAGATGAATGGGAGAAGATGCGTGAAGGCAAAGAAAGTGAAAAAGCTTGGACGGCTCTGCAGGATCTACTCCTGTCTTTTCAAGATTATACACCCCAAACCCCAAAAGAAGAGTTATTTTATCGTCAAAGCCTTTCCTTCCTTGATAAGGTTTTGAAGCAACGCCGTGACAGATTGATGGCTGCGAAAAGCATTATTAATGACGAGCTTCGAACAGCCTTAATCCTAGGGGCGATAGTAATCATTTTTTTAGCAAGCCTCCTTAAAGCGAAGGAAGGTGGCATGCGGATCTTCGCCAATGTATGTTTGGCAATCGTAATCGGATTCAATTTAACTCTAGCAATCAGCTTTGATTTCCCATTTTCAGGAAGTATCTCAGTCGGTAATAGTCCTTTCTATGAAGGGGTATTAGCGACACTTTGAATGATAAGTCTTTCATCAAGTTAGCTTTTTTAAATTTCCCGATCATTTTATTCATTTTTACTCATCGTGAGGCAATTATTTCACGCCTAAGGTATTATGTTACCCTTCTTTTTGTTATAGGAGATAAAAATGCCTTCATTAAAGCAAGTCATTGACGAATTTAGAAATGCTTTCCAATATCTAGATGAGACAGACCATAGACGGTCACGCTTGTATGAATTTTGGTTCAAGAGTGAGCGGTTAAAAAAAACATTTACCAATGAAGAGCTAACAGCAGCTATAGAAGACGCAGTAAAGAATTGCAATAGCAATCTACGAAACTTGGTTAGTCAGCGGGGAAATGAGGACTTCGATACTGTGAAAACAGAGTTCTTTAATATCATTGCAGAGACCCTTCATGCTGTACAAGTAAAACGGTTTGTCCATGGTTCAGTAGCAATAAAAAATTTTGAGTACGCTGGTCAGTCTATTTTTGAGCGGTATTTGGTTCCTAAAGAAGCGAGTTTCTTTGAGAAAGAATTGATGAATAGCCTCAATGCTCTCACAACTAAATTCCCTGAGCTTGCTCCCTTGATGAATACACTAGCGCAAAAGATTGCCGATAATGAACAATATGCAACCGTTTTGTGTCGCGGAAAAACAATGAAACATCCTAATGGCGAACTAATATACTCTGAGAGTGAGTTCAAACTTAATAACACTTATCAAAACCGCGAAGCCCGTGAAGAATATGCAACTGAAAACATTGCCAAAATAACCTTGTAGGTTTTCTTTGCTCAGTGATCGACTCATTTTATAAGTCATCCCCCGCAGGCCACTGCCATTAAGTTAAATCTATCCTCAAAACTGTCATCCCCGCGAAGGCGGGGATCCACCTCTGATTGCGCTCAAGGGTCAGTGTAGGAATGGACCCGCCTTCGCGGGAATGACACCCATTAGGAGGCAGAGTCGCAATTCACGTTAATTTAAAAGTGTTAAAACGCGATAGAGAGTGCTATGTTCACTATAGGTGGTTATTTTGAAGGAATGAAATGAACGCACAACAGTGGCTTGCACGACTCATTGGCTTTAATACCATTTCCAGCAATTCCAATATGGAATTAATCGAGGTAATCGCTGAGTGGTTCAAATTACACCGTATCAACGCTCATATTATCCCTAGCACCATAGACTCGAAAGCAAATCTTTTTGCCACCATACCCGCCCAAAATGGTCAAACTCAAGGAGGTCTTTTGCTGTCGGGACATACCGATGTGGTTCCTGTTGCAGGGCAAATGTGGACGACTGATCCATTTATAGCCACTGAGAAAGATGGCAAAATTTATGGTCGTGGTGCCAGCGACATGAAAGGATTTATCGCTGTTTTACTGGCGCTTTTACCTGAATTTAAAGCGCTGAAACTATGCAAACCCCTCCATTTTGCCTTTACCTATGATGAGGAAGTTGGTTGCATTGGTGTGGATGATTTATTGGAATACTTGCAGAAAATAAGTATACAACCTGAGGGCTGTATCGTTGGCGAACCTTCGAGCATGCGCCCCATCATCGGAGAAAAATCAAGACGGGTTTTTCATTGTCAAATCCAAGGATACTCCGTTCATTCATCGCTCGCCGATCAAGGTTGTAATGCCATTCATTACGCAGGTCGCTTGATTTGTTACATCAGTGAGTTAGCGAAGTACTTAAAAGAACAAGGTCCCTTCGATAAAGACTTTGATGTGCCCTATTGCACGCTTTGTACCAATATTATCAGCGGGGGAACGGCAAGAAACATCATTCCTAATAATTGTGAGCTCATCATTGAAATCCGTTATTTGCCTCAATTTCCTCTCGAAAATCTTCGTAGCCAGCTTGAAAATTACATTAACAATGAGTTATTACCCGACATGAAAAAAACATATCCCGAAGCGGCTGTTTATTTGGACCAAATTTCTGATTCACCAGGATTTACTGCATCGAAAGATGCTCCTATTACCCGATTAGTCCACACCGTTATCGGTACAGAAGAGTACTTAAAGGTATCTTATTCTAGTGAAGCTACTTCGTACCAAGATGCAGGCATTCCTACTATTATCTGCGGACCTGGTAATATTGAACAAGCACATCGGCCTGATGAATTTATCAGTCTTGAACAACTCAACATTTGCGAGCACGCTCTCAAAAACATTGTCACGTTGTTCTGTATGGATACACATTAGTAGTAACTGCTTATCGATTCTTAATCCGATAGAATCGACATATCATACCAAGATAATAAGCATCTTTATAATGTTCCATGCCGCATTTTTTCATCACTCGGAATGACGCTTTGTTATTTTTGTCAGCATAAGCGATGATATAATCGGCATCGATATGTTGTTTTGCCCAAGCAAGCAAGCCTCTTAACGTCTCAGTCGCATAACCCTTGCTCCAAAATTTCTTATGAAAAAGATAGCCTACTTTAATTTCTCCCGTTTCAATCCGATCAAAATAGGCCTCTCCAACAAATTCATTATCTTTAAGCCTAAAGATGACTAAACAAGGCAAATGTTTAACTTCATAATTAGCGAGACAAGTTTCAATCTGACTCTTGATTTCTCGACGACTTAGCGTGCCTTCAGGAAAATACTCTTTTACCTCCGGATCTTTATCCAGGCCCTCTAAATACTTTACGTCGTCTTGTCTCATGAGTCGCAAACCGAGTTGCTTTGTTGTTATTAGGTATTGCTCCATCTAAACATACCTCAGTTCAAGATAATCTTTAAGAATAGTATCTGGGTACGGGATATATTCATAGAGTAGCACGGTTTTGTTTTTATAAAATACAAAAAAGATGTATTATGAGGGTTGCCTTTGCAAAGGAATGTAACTTTGTGACGATTACACTACATAATGTTTCTAAATCCTTTGATAGAAAGAAATCCTATTCGGTCAAAAATCTTAATTTATCCATTGTCGATGGTGAAACATTAATACTAGTGGGATCATCTGGTAGTGGGAAATCCACATTACTGCGACTGATCAATCATACGCTTAAACCCACCTCAGGCAGAATAGAGATTGATGGGAAGTTAATACAAGATTACCCTAGAGTGCAATTGCGTCGCTCAATGGGGTTTGTATTTCAAGATATCGGTCTGTTTCCTCACATGACCGTAGCCCAAAACATAGCCATTATCATGCGCTTGATGAGCATTCCCAAGGAACAACGCACTAAGCGTGTCAACGAATTGTTACATTTAGTCAATCTGGACCCGGAAAAGTATTTTAACCGCTATCCTGATGAATTATCGGGCGGAGAGCAGCAACGCGTTGGTGTAGCACGTGCTTTAGCGACCAATCCTAATTACATTTTAATGGATGAACCTTTCGCCGCATTAGATGCGCTTACTCGCGAAACGTTACAAAACGAAATCATTGCCCTAAAGCAAAAACTCAATAAAACAATTATTTTTGTAACTCATGATATTAATGAAGCATTTCGTCTAGCTGACAGGATTGCTATCATGCATGCGGGAAATCTCGAGCAAATTGGCACAAAAGAAGACGTTCTAGTCCGTCCCGCTACTGAATTCGTTAAACAACTTCTTACAACAAAAACACATACTTAGCCGATGAATAATTATTGGGATTTCATAAAGTCACATTTACCCGACTTACAAACTAAATTAATCGAACATATCTCTATATCTATGTCAGCCATGTGTATAGCGATCATTATTGGTGTTGGCTTAGGACTCCTTATTGTTCGATTGCCGAAATTTAAAAATCCTGTACTTGGCATGACCAATATCTTCCAAACTATCCCTAGTATTGCATTACTCAGTTTTTTAATTCCTTTTGTAGGAATAGGCCTGATACCAACGCTAATTACTCTCATTGTCTATGCTTTATTACCAATCACAAGTAATACCTATGCTGGCTTGAAAGGTGTTTCGCCCATCTATCTCCATGTTGCCAATAGTTTAGGGGTTACTCGTTGGCAGCGTCTATACCTTATTGAACTTCCACTCGCACGCCCTGTGATTATGGCTGGCATTAGAACATCCATGGCGATGACGATAGGTATTACCGCTATTGCTGCTTTTATAGGGGCGGGAGGGTTAGGGGATTTTATTACTCAAGGCTTATCATTAAATGACCCTAATCTCATTTTATTAGGTGCAATTCCTACAGCCTTACTTGCTCTAGCCATTGATTATGTGCTTGCTACGCTAACCATCTTATTATCGTCTCGGCATCGTTTAACCATGCCTTTTAAAAAAATTAAAATCACTTTAGTAAGTCTTATTGTTGTCACATTGCTGACTATAACCATTCATGGGTCTTTTTCTTTTACTCATGACACAAAAAATTCAATTGTCATAGGCACAAAGAATTTTACTGAACAATATATCCTGGGCTATTTAATGGCAGAGGTGATTGAAGCCAAAACCGATTTGCGTGTTATCAAGAAGTTTAATCTTGGAACAACAACTATTCTGCAAGATGCTTTGTTAACAGGGCAAGTTGATATTTATCCAGAATACACGGGCACTGCCTATCTCGTTGTACTTAAACAAAGTCAAATTAGCAATCCAAAGCAGACATTTGATTTCGTAAAAAAAGCTTACCTGAAAAATTATGATCTCATATGGCTAGCACCTTTTGGATTCAATAATTCACAATCATTAGCTGTCAAGGAACAATTTGCTGAGCAACATCACTTAGTTAATTTGAGCGATTTAAGTGGTCTTACCAATGAGCTTATCCTTGCGGCTCCTGCAGAATTCCTCTTACGTCCTGATGGATTACCAGGTCTTACTCGTACTTATGGTTTTAAATTTGAAAAAATAGTACAAATGCAACCCGATCTCGTTTATCAAGCCATCAAGAATAATGATGTACAAATCATCGGATCGCCGACAACTGACGGTAGGATTGCCGCACTTCATCTACGTATATTGCAAGACGACAAGCATTTTTATCCACCTTATTATGCTGCGCCTGTAATTCGCAATGCTATTCTTAGAGACTATCCTCAGGTGCTCATGGCATTAAAGCCTCTATTAGGTACCATCGACAATAAAACCATGCAACACTTAAATTACCTCGTAGACGTAAAAAAACTTAGCCCGCAAAAAGTCGCGCACGATTTTTTAAAAAGTCGGGGACTCATTTAATGATACCTTTTGAACAAGCTTCATACTTAACCCAGGTTAGAAGGCTTAGGGCCCTTGCAGTTGAGGCAGTGAAACAATATCCGCTAAACGTTCGAAACATTGACTTCATCAGATATGGAGCCAATGCAATATTCAGAGTTACAGATACTCAAAATAAACGGTATGTCTTAAGAATTAGCCCTGTGGGATATCATACAAAGCAAGCGTTTCTTGAAGAAATAAAATGGTTGCATCACATCTTAAAAACAACTGACTTATTGGTTCCCAAACCCGTTCTTACCACTCATGATCAATACCTAATTGAATACGCGCATCCTGCAATCTCCACGATCAGACTTTGTCATATGTTTGAATGGATTCCAGGGAAAATCAGATGGAAAAGCATTGATAAGCAATATGCTTATCATTTAGGTTCTATCATCGCTCAACTACAAAAGAGCGGACAAGACATAGCGATTAAGCACCGCCACTACTGGAACACAGATGGCTTAGTGGGCACTGACAGGGCAAAATTTTACAACGTTGAAAAACTTACTGCAGTATCCAAGAAAGAGCAAGACATCATTACAAAAGCAAGGAGAACTGTTTATCAGACACTCAAGCATTATGAAGAATCATACAAAGATAAAACGGGTTTGATCCATTCGGATATGCAACCAAATAATTTCCTTACTTACAAAAATAAATATGCAGTTATTGACTTTGATGATTGTGGCGTGGGGTTATATGGTGATGATTTGGCTGTTGCATTATTTGCATTTGAATATTTAACTGAAGGTGAAAAAAGTAAAAATTTCCTTGAGTTAAAAGAAGCGTTATTCACGGGATACTCTACATATATGCCTCTTTCGCAAGAGGATATTGATTTAAGCCCCTATTTCTTGCTCGCTAGAAAATTAGTCACCATAAGTTGGCTTGAATTAAGAAGAAGTAACCCTAAACTCAGACCATATTACCGTCAAGCAATAGCAAGAGCCATAACATTTTTTGAAGGTTTAGAAAAAAATAAACGATAATTTGGGTAGCCTGGATGGTCGCTTTAGCGAACATCCAGGTAAGTAGCCCTGCAGACTACTTTATTTTAGTAAATGTACAAATGGATATATGAGTATATCCATTTTGATTGGGTTCTGCTTCATTTGAGTCATTGAGCTCAAAATATACCGTTCTCATTTGAAGCTGATCCTGATTTAAGGACAGTACAACATTAAAAAGTTGACTCCCAAAATTACTATTGAGTTTTGATTGACCATATCTTGTCCACATAGCATTTCCCTGCCCTAATAGTTTATCTTTTGTAGTATTCCAGTAAAAGTGCATGTGATCGTACCATGTTGATTTATAGCCTGCTGAAGACATTGTAGTTAAATGCCCAATCTTAAAAGAAACACCATTAAATTCAATATGAGAACGATCATTGATGATTTTAAGAGCTCCCGTCTGGGGTTCTCCATCATCATATTTACAACTTCCCTGCCAATCACCTGTGAAATTAACATAATCATCTGAGTCCGATTTAGCTATAGAATGAACGGTATTTTGTTTATTAATGCGTCCTGTCTGTCCTGTTATTATCTCAATAATATGGGTTGCTGAGGCGGAAGTAGCAATTAGAGAACCAATAGCGAAAACAGAAAATGAAAATTTTGACATTTTAACTCCATAGGATAGAAAATTACGACGAATAGTAGCATTTGAGCCTGGGAAAAAAAATTGATTATCCATATATTGGATATATAAATTTCTTATGTGCTCAAATGCACTAACTACTTTTGAAAGATAGTTTTGTAGCCTGTATAAGCGCAGCGTAATACAGGAATTCTTATACCATCCCTTCCCGTATTACGCTGCGCTAATACGGGCTACGATCGATCATATGGGAATAAAAAATCGATGCCTGATTTTCGGTCGCAGATTTTGTCAGCAGTGTTATAGTCTAAGATAAAGCTAGATTGAATTTGTAGATAAACTGATGCAGCTAACTCAGGAAATGATTCGAGAATATTATCGCGCGCTCATTGAAAAAAATACCGACTATGAAGGTGTTTTTTATGTTGGGGTTAAAACAACTGGAGTATTTTGCCGCCCAACTTGTCCCGCAAGAAAACCTAAATTAGAGCATTGTGAGTTTTTTCAAACAGCTAAAGACGCTTTAACAGCGTCATTTAGACCTTGCAAGCGCTGTCGTCCCCTTTCTCATCCCAACCAAGTATCCGATTTGGTGCAAACCTTGGTGAATGCCGTGGAAGCCAACCCATCAAAACGATGGAAAGACAGAGATTTTGCCGCCCTGTCTGTTGATGCCTCAACGGCTCGAAGACAATTTAAGAAGCGATTTGGCATGACGTTTGTTGAATATGCAAGACACCGTCGCATGGGATTAGCAATGAAGCAAATTCGCGGTGGCAATCAGGTGATTGAGGCACAGTTGGATGCAGGTTATAAATCAAGCAGCGGCTTTCGCGATGCTTTTTCTAAAATCATGGGAGCAGCACCCGCGAATGTTAATCAGGAATTGAAGATTCTGAAAGCCCATTGGCTAGATACACCACTTGGTGCTATGGTTGCGATAGCTGATGAAGCTGCTTTATATCTTTTGGAATTTGTTGATAGGCGAGGTCTTGAGCGTGAAGTTGAACGCTTAAGGACCCGTATTTTTTCTGCAGTCATTCCTGGAGTAACACCTGTCATCCTATCGATAGAGAAGGAATTGAAGGCGTATTTTGCAGGTAAGTTACATGAATTTACAACACCATTATGTCTCCTAGGCAGTGCTTTTCAAAAGCATGTTTGGAAAGCACTACGTACTATTCCATATGGTGAAACAAGAAGCTACGCCGATCTTGCGAGGATGATAGGACAACCATCATCGTATAGAGCTGTTGCGAATGCCAATGGTGCGAATCAAATTGCCCTGGTTATTCCTTGTCACCGTGTTATTACAAGTACGGGTGAATTAGGTGGATATGGTGGAGGAATCGCCCGTAAAAAATGGTTAATCCAACATGAGGAAAAGCAAGAAACCATAGGTATTCACCCATCATCTTGAAGCGTTTTACGTATGATGGATAGCAATAAAAGTGGGGCCCTTAAATGCAAAAGCCAGACTGAGTGCTGGCTCTATGTCTTCTACAGATTTAATTTCCGTGACATGAGCCCCAAAAGATAATGCAATTTGTATCACATCAATGGATGGAGTATTCAATTCTAAATGAAAAAAATCATTTTTTGATTTCACATCATTTTTTAATACTCTATATTCTCTATGATATAATTGTCTATCTTTCTTTCCGAAAGATGGTTTATTACGCTTATGCGACAATTATCTTACATTACTTCGTTTATTCTTTGTGTCCTATTTGGATTTGTAACAGAGTCGCACGCGATAGAAGTACCTATCTATGACTTTTCAATAAAAGCTTATAACCAAGACATTAATACTTACTTGCCTAAAGAGAGTGATGACTACAATAAGCGTTTGATAAAGCCAGAATACCAAGCAGCGCAACTGCAACAATTTTTTAATCATTATTATTCCAGTGATAATCAAGGACTTTCTCCTTGGAGTGAGCAATTAGTTCAAAATCTCTTACCCACTGTAAAAAAAATCGAACTGGCCATAATTGATGATTTTGATAATCAAAAGCAAGACCCTATAAACTATCATTATGCAGAAAATTTCAAAGAACACGATGAGATTTGGCTCAATAAAATAATTAATAACATGAATTTAGGAGAGCTAAACTCAACGGCTTTTAATAATCAAAATAGAGCGATTGTTGTGCAAAACACTTTTGCACGTGCTTTACCTGATGGTGCGCCTGATTTTTTTCATTTAAGCCTTGCAGGACAAGGTTTTCCTTTTGATAACTTACAGGAATCAGCTCTGTGGGCTGGAACACCCTTATATGTCCTTCATGTCTCAAAAGATAAGGCTTGGTCTTTGGTTCTGACGCCTGATGCTTATTTTGCCTGGGTAAAAAGCAATGATATTGCTTATGCCTCCGCTGAATTTATTAACCAATGGAATACCAAAGCGAGAAAGGGGCTTATAGCCATTACTCAAACGGAAACCAGCGTGGTAGATAATACTAATCAATTTCTTTTTAAGGGTTATATTGGCGCCGTATTTCCATTGGTCTATCAAGGTGAAGAGAGCACGATTATTTTGGTTCCCCGGAAAAATAAACAACAGCAGGCTGTAATAGGAACTGGAATAGTGAATAAAAATGCTGCGCAACCCATGCCAGTTCCCGCAACAAAACATAACATGGCATCCCTCATTAAACAATTACAAAACAGACCTTACGGATGGGGTGGTACATTCTTTTTTAATGATTGCTCTCAAGAACTGAAAAGCCTGTTCGCTCCATTAGGGATTTGGTTACCCAGAAACTCTTTGCAACAAGCACAATATGTTTCTTTAGATTTATCAGAAAAAACGCTTGATGAGCGACTCAGCACCTTAGCAACTCAAGGGCATCCACTAATGACCCTCATTTACACAGGAGGTCATGTCATGTTGTACATAGGAAACCAACGACAAGATAATCAAACATTGATCCCTATCACTTACCAAAACGTATGGGGATTAAAGCCGTCAACGAAGGACAAGCGCTACGTTATTGGACAATCGTTATTATTTCCCCTGCTTAAATACTATCCTGAATACCCCGACGCCACGTCGTTGGCTAATTCATCCTATTTTAAGTTAATTTTCCTGGATGAATTGAGCAGTCAGCCTCTCTCCTCACAAAATTTTGTTAAGCAGTTCACTAAAAACGCCTCTGTGCGGGATTTACAATGACAATGAAAATCAAGAGAAATCCTGTTTGCAAGCAAACAGGCTACCCTAGCTACCATTTTTCAGCAGTGATCACATAAATTGATAAAATGAACCAATATTCACCTTGATATTTTTCTTCGCATTCTTGCTTATAGACTCTTACTATAGCTTCATTGATAGCAGCTATTTCCTCAGTAGGAATTTGGCCTTGAAAGAATGCAATCCCATTGACAAATTTACGGAAAATATCCAGAGAGGGTAAAAGTAGTTTATGTTTTACTCGCTCAATTTTAATTTGTTTAAAAGGAAGAAGAGCTATTCTTTCTTGCATACGAACGAATTCATACTGATCTACTGCAACAGGTTTAAAATTGTTTAACGAGTTAAATTCGCCTGAAGCTTTTACTTTGGAGTAGCTTGTAACAAAGGGATCATCACCTGAAGGAAAAATAGTCAGAACTTTTCCATCTGGTTTTAAAGCATGGTAAATATTCTGAAAAGCTGTCTCAATGTCAGAAAGACACCATTGCAAGCACCAAAATGATACAATGTAATCAAATTGCTGATTGAATTCCATCGTTAATACATTACCCTTTTGCCAGCTTGCATTAGGATAATTCGCCATTTCTTTTCTGGCTAATTTCAGCATATTCTCAGAAGTATCTATTCCAAGAAACAAGCCTTGAGGAATTTTATCTATAACTTTACTGCTGAAAGCACCATTACCGCATCCGATATCCAATACACGATCAGTCGGTTTTATTGTTAAATACTGTAAATAGTTATCTGCAATGCTATTTTGGATATAAGAACCTATTGCATAATCTTCAGCAGGCCATTCTTGTGTTGACATCTATGCTTTCCGCTAGTGACTCTATATTTTCTTTTTTACACTCCTAGTATAAACAATGAATCGTCTTATTGTTGCATTTAAATCGTTTCCCATAAAATTTAAGCTCATATTAATGGGGGCAGGGCTTATCTTTGCCTATATCATTTCTAGGTAACTAGCGAGGTAGCCTCGTTGCTTGGCAAACAGGATTCATCTAGAGAGGAATAAGAAATCCTGTTTGCAACAGCTACACTAGCTCAAATTTTACCCCCTAATCGATAACCTGTGCCGGGGAATCTGGGGTCAGAGGAAAAAGTAGAGTCATCTTTATTCGGGGAAAAAAAACCATAGTTAGAGGGGGAGTGCGTGTCTTCTGAATTTACAAACTCGTCGTTTTTAAATCCTATAAAGATCAGAAAATCCTTAATTTCTGCAAATTGTTGCCCATCAATAAAGCGTTCATTCCTATTACATTCACGGGAAAAATGAGATAGTGTCAAAATCATGACCAAGAACGTCATAATAGCTGCAATTGGAGCAATTGATGGCGGAAAAAGAGCCAAGACTAATACAATTAAAATAACACTTGTAAGAAAACAAGCTAAACCATAATAAACGCTTCTCTCGTTTTTTGATTTGATTTCATCAATATAGAGCTTATCATTATTTATTTCTTCTATGGTCCTCATGCGTGCTTTTAGGTTACGAACAAGGGTGTGGTCATTTGAGTTTTTCCAATATTCTATTATATCTTCAAGCAACACATTGCAGTGAATTTTTTCTTCAGGAGGAAGGAGAATTAGCAACTCACTTAAGGCTGTTAAACACTGGTTCTTTTTATAGTAAAGTTTTCCCTGAGCTAAGCAAGAGGACCATAAACTCAGAGCTTCGTTATTTGAAATCTTTGAAGATTCTTTTTTATATTGTTGATTAAATTTTGGTTTTAGCGTGTTATACATAAAAAACATAGAAACTCCATAGTGTGGTAAAATCACAACGGCAATTTGGTATTTTTGAATACAATATGAAAGTTACTTAAACAAAACAATGTTAACATCTATTTGTTTATAAACGAAATAGATCATTCTTATGTGATGTATACAAATTCCTAATGGATCAGAGAGGTAGCCCGTTTGCTTGGCAAACAGGCTACACTAGCTAACTTCGCAATTTTAATCTGCCTATCTTATTCAACTTTCTTATCCAAAGATATTTGAGGTAATTCGGTAAATAAGCGATTATGAAGTAAATCTATTTTTGAGGTATTATTGTGCCGAGATTACATACTGTTCATGGTTATTATGATCCCTTTAAATTTATTCAAAAATCTCACACTAAAGAGAATCTAATTAATGAAAGGGAACTCATTGATTATCTAAATAATGCATATCGTCAGGCTATAAGAAAAATATTACTAGCTTCTCCTGCATCTTTTGCAGAAGAATCACCAATATATGATCTTTGTATTGATGTCATCTTGAACAGCGATGATATAACCAAAGTAACTGTAAAGTGGATTGAAGATCAAATAAATAAAAATAAGGAACTAGATAAACTAAAAATTTTAAAGTCAGACGACCCCAATGTTGAAAAACTCCGATTAATAAAGACTGTTACAGAAGTGCATCAAGACAATTTAGCTATTAATGAGAATGTTGTTTCTTTTGTAAATAGCACTCTAGCTCTTGAGGATATATTAAATAAAGAATATAAATACGGCATTTTTGCTTTTTCCAAAAGCGATTCAGAAATGAAAGAAGCTATTGCGGCGCTTAAAGACGCTTTAAAAGAAAAACCAGCCGATCTTTTATCGCATTTATCAACCTTACGTAAGGGTAAATTAGGTGACTCTATTAGAGCCTTTGTAAAGCAAGGCCTGGCAGATAAGTTATTGGATGGCAAAACAGTTCGTACTGTAAGTGATTTTATAACGGCGCTACACCAGCAAGTGAATCTTAGTCCGTCTTTAACTGCCAACATGTCTTGATGAAAGCCCCGGATTGGGGATGAGCCGAAGTATTTTGATGAGCAGACATGTAAATTGGAACCTTTACCCAATCCTTTTGGGCCTAAAGTGTGTTACCTATGTCTCCGGTATAATTTGTAACCCATGTCCCCGGAATAGACCTCTAGAAACTGGTCGGGACGGAAGGATTTGAACCTTCGACCACTAGCACCCCATGCTAGTACGCTACCAGGCTGCGCTACGCCCCGATTTGGATGCGGAATAATAACTTGTCTGAATTTAAATAACAAGCATCCTTTCTTCTATCTAGGATAGCTCATTGTGCTTATGAAGACAGATTATTAAGGAAATGTCTCACAAACTCATATTCTGTCGTCTGCGAGTTATTACCACTACAAACTGGGCTTGCCCATTTATCAGCGCAAGGTCTGTCTCTGGCTATCGACCACATTGCCAAGCCACCTAACTGTTTCGTTTGTGCAAATTGTGTTAAAGCATCGGTATTTTGCAAGGTAAATTGCTCGCTGTTGACGTCGTTAACACCAATCATCGGAGTAACGATAATTTGTTGCCATAAAGCCTCTGGTGCTTTCTCAGGGTACAATGCTTTCAAATTGTCATATAAAGCGGTTGCAGCTTGAATGGCATACTGTCCCATGTCGCCTGGATAAGCAGGACCGTAGTCCATAGCCATGATGTTAACTTGATAATTGAGTCCAGCATCTTTGGCGGCATTTAAGATTTGTTTTCCTTGGAACGTTAATCCCTCAGGCATAACCGGCAAGGTAAAACTTAATTTGATTTTAGGATTCTTTTTTTGGAATGCCTGCAACGCTTGCATCAACTTTGGGACATCCGCTGTACCATTTTCAATATCAAAATCCAAAGATTTGGCTTGATAGGTATTTACCACTTGTTCAAAGATAGTGGTTAATTTGCTTTTGTCGCAATTGAATGAAATATCTGTCCCATTTGCACCACCAAAAGAAACAGCGACATCAACGCCATTTTGGACAAGCTGATCAGTTAAGTGTTTTCCGAAGCCGCTATCCAAGCCATAAGTGGCTTGAGCACCCCAAGCCGGCTGACAACTACCACTATCGGTAATAAACGCTAAGTGATAAGCCTTGATGCCATTGGTTATAGCAATTTTTGCTAAATCCATAGGCTGCATACTTTGCGTTTGCGAATCCCAATGGGCATTAATGGTAAGATCGGCATAAGGGCTAAAGAGAACTGTCTTTGTTGCAGCAATAGCTTGAGTTACTACCAAAATAGCACCACAAAGAATAAACCAGGTCTTTTTCATTAGACATCCTACCAAAGCAAAGGATGTCGATATTAGCACTTTATAGTCAAAATTTAAACATCATGTCACTCATCAAACGAGTGCGTATCATCTCCGCGTAGGCGGGGATTCCATCCTGATGGAAGCCTCATACTAGAATGGATTCCCTCCTACGCGGGAATGACTCAATTAAATGAACAGTCTCGAAAATCAACCAAATGCATTGACTCCAGTAATATGTCGACCAAGCACTAGAGTATGTACGTTATCCGTACCCTCATAGGTGAACACAGATTCTAAATTAAGCATATGTCGAATGACATGGTACTCAAGACTAATACCATTTCCCCCTAGCAGGTTGCGGCAAGCGCGAGCAATTTTTAAAGCCTCACGGCAAGCATTGCCTTTTGCCAAGGAGATCATCACTGGGGTGTCTCGCTGCTCATCCTTTAAACGGCCGATTTGTAAATTAAGACATTGTGCTTTGATAATTTCGGTATACATGTCTGCCAAATCTTTTTGAATGAGTTGGAAAGAAGCGAGGGGCTTGTCAAATTGTTTGCGTTCTAGCAAGTAGTCTCGAGTGATGTCAAAACAAGCCATGGCAGCGCCCATTGCTCCCCAGGCAATGCCATATCGAGCCTGACTTAGACAGCTTAATGCGGCACCTAAACCTTTATCACTGGCAGGTAAAAGATTCTCATCAGGTACAAAAACATCTTCTAACACGAGCTCACCTGTTAGTGAGGCACGTAAAGACATCTTCTGCTTAATTTCTGGGGCATGAAAACCCTTAAACTCCTTTTCAACAATAAAGCCGCGAATGCCTGTCTCTGTCTTTGCCCATACAATAGCAATGTCAGCTATGGGTGCATTGGTGATCCACATTTTTGCACCATTTAAACGCCAACCACCATTGACCTTTTTGGCGCTGGTCCGCATGCTGGCTGGATCAGAGCCTGAATCAGGTTCAGTCAGCCCAAAACAGCCGATGATTTCACCGGCAGCCATGGCTGGCAAAAAGCGCTTCTTTTGCTCCTCACTACCATAACGAAATATAGGGTACATGCATAACGAGCTTTGTACTGACACAAAACTACGCAATCCACTATCACCCCGTTCTAATTCTTGGCACACCAAACCGTAGGCAACATAAGAGGCTTCTGCCCCTCCATATTCAGAAGGCAGAGTTAAGCCCAATATACCCAAGTCAGCAGATTTTTTTATAAATTCTCTTGGAAACTCAGCATGTTCAAAAGCTTCCGCCATTAAAGGTACGACATCCTGACTAACAAAACGCGAAACACTATCGCGAATCATGCGCTCATCTTCGTGTAATTGTTCGTCAAGAAATAACAAATCGTCCACGTTCTTTCTCCCTTTTAACTGAATGCAATGCCAAAACAGCAGCGACAATACTGTCACGACTAGGCAACAAATACTGCCAAGCAGTCCCTAATGGAATAAAGCAGTCTTCACCGGTGATACGTTTTATTTTCAAACGAGGAGGAGCATTTTCCATCAAGAAAGCCATTAAACCTTCACTCACCGAACCACTTTGACGCCCTTCATCCACGATTAACACGCGCTTTGCCTTAGCGATCTCACTCAGTATCGCTTCTGCAGGTATAGGACTTAACCAGCGTAAATCGACTAATTTCACAGCGATGTTATATTTCTCTTGTAAAACTTTTGCAGCCTGCCTGGACAAATAATAACCATTAGCATAGCTCAAAATCACGGTATCACCTTCGCCAAACACACCAACTTCACCGAGCTCAATCGTCTTATCAGGGGATGGATATTCGAATAACCAACCGTTATCGGAAGCCTCATGGAGATCTTTGGTCATGTATAAAGCGATAGGCTCTAAAAAGACCACAACACGTCCCTCTTGATGAGCTAAGCGCATGCAAGTACGCAGCATCATGGCCGCATCAGGACCATTGGACGGACAAGCAACAACAACTCCTGGCAAATCCCTAAGAACAGCAATGGAATTATCATTGTGGAAATGACCGCCAAAACCTTTCTGATAGGCCAAAGCAGCAATGCGAATAACCATAGGGTTTTGGTATTGTCCATTGGAGAAAAAAGATAGGGTAGAGGCTTCTCCACGTAATTGATCTTCTGCATTATGCAAATAAGCTAAAAACTGAATTTCTGGGACCGGTAGAAAGCCATTATGCGCCAAGCCAATAGCCGTGCCTAAAATGGTTGTCTCATCCAGTATAGAATCAAAAACACGACGTTGGCCAAAGCGACTTTGCAGATCAGCTGTAACACGATATACTCCACCTTTTTTCCCTATATCTTCTCCGAAAAGCAACATATTTGGGTATTGCATCATCAGATCAGTTAAGGCGAAATTAATTTGCTGGCAAAGATTGCGTTTCATCGCCAATTGATTATAACTGCTGCCAAAAACCTCTTTGCGCCTCGCTTCATCTGCAGGCAAATAACTGCGTTTATTACGTATTTTGGGCAGCAAAGAAGACATGACTTCTTTAGCACTACTCATTTTAGGTAGATGAATAACTTCCATCGCTTTGGCTTCAATAAGAGCATGGTTAGCTTGGTAGAGATCGATCATTGCCTGTATGCTCATCCATCCTTCACGATAAAGTAGACCGGCTGTATACAATAAAGGGTCTTGAGACTCCCGTGCTTCAATTTCGGCTTGAGAACTATATTGAGACTCAATATCTGAACCTGCATGACCTAGCAAACGCACGCATTTCATGTGCAAAAACACTGGTTGTTTTTTAATTCTGGCCAAATATTCAGCCTGAAGTGCTTGTCGATAGGTATCTGCAATGTTTAACCCATCGCAAGTCATATAGTGTAATCCTGGACGTCCCTTTATTGAGTCTTCTACCCAGTTTGCTGGAGTAGGTACTGAGATACCTATGCCATTGTCTTCACAAATAAAAATCAGCGGTAAGGGATAACCTTGTGTTGCAATCCATGAGCATGCATTTAAAGTGGTTTGAGCCGACGCATGGTTTGTTGACGCATCGCCAAAGGAACACAAAATCACTGCATCAACAGGTAGTTTGCTGTTAATGGCCAATTCTTTTGCGCGTGTAATTGATAATGCTGCGCCTAATGCCTTGGGCAAATGAGAAGCAATGGTAGACGTTTGTGGCGGTATATTTAAAGGTACGCTACCAAATACTTTGTGACGTCCTCCGGCAATGGGGTCATCAGCCGCAGCAACTAAGGAAAGTAGAATATCTTTGACACCATCACAACCTGCTAATTGCTTTGCACGCTGCAAATAAAAAGCCCCACTGCGATAATGCAGAAAAGCCATATCACTGATTTTAAAGACTTTACCAAAAACAACGTTGCCTTCATGACCACTGCTGCCAATGGTGTAATAAGATAAAGCTTTTTCTTTCAATTGACGCGCAATGAGATCCAACAGCCGCGATTTGATCTGTGAATCAAAGAGTTCGATAGCAGTCTTTTTATCCATCCCTACATCCGCAGGCGAGGTCGGTGTTTTCATCCGCGGGAAATCAGCATCCTTGACACGCTTTATAAATTGTTCGTCAACTACACTTGCTCTATCTAGCATTTTCCACACCCTGTTCCTTACGCTTATGATCCTGTTATGCCATCTCAGCTGCAATAGTGGGCATCAGTATAGTTAAATGCCCTCATAAAAAACAAGCAAATTGAAGGAATTGAATGACAACCAAGATCCACCGACTGGCAGAAACTGTACAAATATTCTACAATTTATCTACCTGAGCAAGACTAGAGGTAATTATGAAACGGATAGCGTTAGTACCTATGTCAGTCATTTTGACAGCTTGTGGTTATACCAATACTGAGCTTGTTGAATATAAGCAAGTCAGTGTTACTCCAGTGGTTACAACTCGTGTCGTCACTACACCGGTGGTCACCAAGCGGGTTGTCAAACGTTGTTGTCCTGGTGTGGTAACAACTACCTCAGCATGTTGTCCGGCTGTACCGGTGGTTACATCATCGAGTTGCTGTCCATCAACGGTAGTGACTACCCCAGTCGTTTATGATTCTGTCAGTGTTGTTGACACTGAGCCTGTCGATGTCACCACAACAAGCGTTGAATATTATTAGCAAACGGGGTGCGAAATGCTCCATAAGGCTACGATTGCTGTTGAATTGCTAGCCTTGTGGGGATAAAACCTAACAGGGAATCAGAGTCAACATAATGAATGCAATTACAACAAATGCATTGACCAACGCCCTACATGCTGTTTTTCTTCTTTTCTATTTTTTAATCGCCGCTTTTCAGTGGATAAAAGGTAACAAGAAATTCACTAACTTTATCGTTGTTTTTTTCCTGATGATTTTTGTGTTGAAGGTACTAGGCGTTTGGGTTCATTATGCCTACGGACAGCCATATGTTGGTCATCTATGGATTGCAATTGGCTTAGGGGTGGTTTTTTTAAATTATTGCCTAATTCAGGCCATGGATGTTTCTGATAGCATACGCATCGTTGTTATTTTTATTTCCTTAGCATTCACGTATTTTAATATCACACAAGATAGTTTTTTATTTATCGCGCTTTCAGTCATCTTTATTTATTCGTTAGCTGCTATCTATTCGAAAGGATTGGCGCGTGTTGGTTTCATTGCAGTCATCGCTTCCAATATTATTTGGATCGCCTTGCGGGAAGGAACAAATATGCTTTTAGGCTATGAAGTACCGGTTGAGTATCGTTATGATAACGACCTGTATCATATTCTGTTGATTCTCTCTACCTTTATCATTTTTTTTGCAATTACCCGAGGCGATTGGCCATATCCAGCATCCCACGAGAGGATCGATTAATTGCTGAACGAAGTGAAATCCGGGTGAGGAGGTCCTTCGGACTTCATCCAACTACATCGCTGAAACCAATCAGAGAGATTTCGGTTTTTTATTATCTTCTTCAGTAGTGTCTGTTTTAGGCGCATTTTCGTCCTGAAGTGCTGTCTTGAAACCACTTACGGATTTAGCTAGTCCTTTTTCACGTCCAAACAATGTGAAACCTGTGCCAGCCGCAGCTGATGTCGCAACAGCCCCTCCCGCAATCGCTCCTGATGCAAGCACTCCCAATTTGGCTGCACCAAGTACTGCAAGCAATAAACTACTACCACCTGAAGGAATCGCTGCCAAAACCCCACCAACGACCAGGACTGCACAGGCAAATACCAATAATCCTACACCTAATGCTTTCCAACCGGGTGAGGATTTACCAGACACATGATTTGCCAAAGACGCCAATTGCTTGACATTGGCTTTCGATTTTTCCGCATTATGTGATTCTGTTAAGCCTTTGTTAGCAGTGGCTAATACCAAACTCAAATCACTTAGGCTTCGAGAGTCTAGAGATTTTGGGTCACCCTTTGTGAGATTATCCACTTGCACCAAAAGCTCATTGCCTTTTGCAATCAATGTCTTTTCTTTAGGGGTATTGTTGGGTACTTCTTTCAAACTTGCATTAAATTGCTCAAGATTCTCATTGAACTCTTTTATTGCCAGCTCACTAGGCTTTTTAAGAAAATCAACCTTGCCAACTTTATTTTCCTTATTGGTTTTAGCACTTTTACGATACAACTCTTGAGTAACTCGTGGACTAAATGTTCCTTTACTGCCGAATAAATTATCAGCAACGGAGTCGGTCTTCATGCCAGGTGAACCATGCACATGGTGTGTGGTGATTTCAGCGGCATTACCACCCTCTGCACGCATTGTCTCAATATTCGTAGGAGTATCCGGAGTAGTCAATCCTTTTACTTCATAACGTTTTTTCATCCATTCCTGGATTGATTTTTCAACCGCGGTTCCCGTTCTATCTTGACCACTGGCGCAATGAACGACACTCAGCGTGTTTGCTGTTCGGCTGGCTGCCAACACCACTTTAGAAACACTTTCAAGCCGGGTTGCTTTTTGCAGAGGAGCTATGCCCCAGGGTTGCGCTTCACCATCGAAATCAAGCCCTTCTGCTACACTTAATGCGCGAAATGTTCCATCAGGATTGGTTGGCACATAAGAAACTTTATCTTCTCTATCTTCGCGTTCTTTTGTTGCTTTATAAACGTGCTCAATGATTGTGGATTGCTTCTCAAGCGGACTGACGGTATTCAAGGTTGTGACATGCAGAGTCAATGAGTCAGAGTCTTTGCCCATTCTTGTGGCTGCTTCCTTACGCACCTGATCAAAATCTTCACGCGTATGGGTTTGAATCGCTTCGCTACCCTCTCCTTTACCAACATAAGCGGGAGACCCCATTCTTGCTAACCAAAGTACATCATCGTCCGTTTCAGCTGTTAGTCCATCAAGCGCTTCAGGATCATCAAGAATTGCTTCATCTTTGATTTCTATTAACTCGTTTTTAACGATAAAGGCATTTTTTGCTCCTGCCAAATGCGTTTTACGTGCCTGAGCCGGCAAAGCGGTGTCATCTCTGCCAATCAAGTCGGCAAATAAGCTATCGGCTTCTTGGGTTGCAATATTATTTACGGTATGCGAATTTTTATCTTCCTTAAATGGGTAAGGCGTTACGGTTTTTAATTGCTTAATGGCTTCCTTTTGCTCAGGCGTTTTTTCAGTTACAGGGTATTGCGTTTCGCGCTGCAAAACCTGTGCTTGTTTATCATAGGTTAGCGTGATCATCGTGCGTGCAGGCGTTAATACGCTGGATAAATTACGATAGTGAAAAAGTAATTTTTCTGCATCTTCGGATGTTTCACATCCTTTCGTTAAATTGGCTTCATGCAATTTTTCTATGAGGAATGTATTAAATTCTTGTTCTTTCTGATTGATTTCTGTTTGCTTTTGCTGGTCAGATTTATTGCTATCTTGCGCAATCTGCAAAATCTCCTCACTTAATTTGCTAAATTGCTCTTTTATATCGGCTTGAATGGTTTGACCATCTTCGCCAAGTTTTTTGCCAATAGCAAAATCAATAGGGCGCAATCGCGATAAGCAACGTAATAAGGTATTATTTGCATCAATTACAGGCGCATCATGGGACATCCGCTGCTCAAGAGGAATGGCATGCGTTGCATCTCTAACCCATTCATTTTTATCGTTTAATGTTGAAACAATGCCAAATTGTGCATCATTGGTTTCACGCAATAAATCACTCATTGTCTCATAATTCATTGCGCCGCTTTGTAGCTGTGCTTTAACATTCGCTGGATCAAGCTGGAACTCTTTTTCTTTCTTTTGTATTAATTGTTGAAATAGTTCGGTATGTTCTCTTGGCATGACAAAGTCTCTATGATCTGAATTAATTAATTATATATAAAGAATGCTTAAGCAGACGTTAAGCCCAATGACTTTGTCAAAAAAATACACACCTGATAAAATAGGACATGTGAAATAAGTACATGATTTTAAATCATTTTTGTCAAAAAAGAGGATTATATGAACAAAAATCAATATTTTTTATGTTGGTCAAGGGACCAAGCCCGCGTACGTACTCCATTTGATTAAATATAAACTTCAAGAGCATCTATTTTTTACATGGCCTGTCGGCAATATATGCAATCAGCTATTATTATAATCAGATGTAGATGATTTGGCAGTTCCTATGAAAGAGAAGCTATTCGAGGGCGCTGAACAGGATAATCCAGCGGTATTAGTGGATTTAACCGATCCTAAGTTACTATTAGAAAAAGACCCCGCAGGTTATACCCCTCTTCACATCGCCGCAAGAAAAAAACATTATGACTGGCTAAGAGCACTGACGCAAAAAAACATTCTTACGTTTGAACACATCATGGCGCCTGATCCAGACGGTGATACGTTGCTCCATAAGATTGTCCGCGCTGGTGAAGCTGATTTGATTGAGGATTGTATCAGAATTTGCTATCAGCATGATAAAAATGGTGAGTTCTGGGATAAGACCAACATTTATGGTGAAACCCCCTGGGAGCAAAAAAGCAAAACGGCAGATAAAGTCTTGCTGAAACTTGAAACACCCCTTACAAAATATCACGGCCACCCATCCCCACTTTATCAAGCGGCTAAATACAACCCCTATTTTATCCAGGAAATTAATGATGAAGGACTATTGCGCGGAGAAATGCTCTACAAGACAACCCTAGTTGGTGAAATCAAGGATACACCTTTATCTCTTGCAGCAAGACTAGGCCATTTCGATATCCTAGCGTTGTTTCTTGCAAAAAATACCCCCGATTTTATTGACTTTGCCAACTATGATAAAACCAATACCTGGCTGCATGAACTTGCCTTACACAACGACAGCGTTCCTTTTGTAGAAAAGATGCTTAAAGAAGAAACAACCCGTGAACTTATTAGCGCAAGTTTGGAGAGTCAGGATGTCAATGGCGATACCCCACTCCACTTTGCTGCAAGGTACGGCAACTTGGAGTTGTTAACGTTACTTTTATCCACGTTCCCAAATGTAG
The DNA here is from genome assembly GCF_900187355.1 of Legionella lansingensis. Classification (NCBI taxonomy): domain Bacteria; kingdom Pseudomonadati; phylum Pseudomonadota; class Gammaproteobacteria; order Legionellales; family Legionellaceae; genus Legionella; species Legionella lansingensis. The sequence continues at coordinate 2,575,713 of NZ_LT906451.1, forward strand.
AGCCTATTTTAAATGAGCAAGGCAACAGTTGGATTCATGAACTTGCAGAATATCATCCAGATCAACTCACATTAATTCAAAGCGGTTTAATTCCAAAGCAAGCTCTGACAATAAAAAATGATAATGGCAATACCTGTCTTCACCTACTTGCAAGGCAAGGCGATGCTGACACGCTAGCGACTCTACTAGCTCTGGGAGTTGATGCCACTGCACGTAATAATCAAGGACAATCGTTTTTGCATCTCGCGTCATTCGCTACTATTGAAAAACTAGTAGAGACAGGCGCATTAAATACTACTCACCTTAACTTAACAGACAAAAACAACATGACCATCATGCATCGTGTATTACGTGATAAAAATATCGTGCTTGCGGAAAAGCTCTACGCTTTGGGAGGTCGACTCGATTTACTTGATAAGTATGGACGCACACCTATCAGAAATCTTGAAACGATTTATTTTGGTTCACCAAGAGTTCCTCATGAAAAGATCAGCGAATTTAACAGCCAAGTGCCACCGAGATTTCAAATCGATGAAAAATCCTTGAGAAGTTTTTTCGCAAAGCAACAACTCTATTTTGTATTTGGCGTGCAAAAACTTATTGAGCCGCCTAAACAAACCAATGAATACGTTGGATCAGGAAACTTCCCTAAAAACGTTATTCCTTTCCTACAACAAACATTAAGTCAATTCGCCATGAGCCGCGAAGAAAGCAAGCAAAAAGGCTATCACGAAATTATTAATCTTTTGGACCATTTCCTGCCAATCAGCGACGTCGCCAATAAAATTGATGAGGTCACTGGTAGTTTACTCGCTGGTCAGCCTTTGTTGACACACTCAGGCTGGGAGGCTCATGTCGTTGGGGTGGCAATCGAGAAACAGGGCCCAGACATGGTCTTGAGCATAGCTGAACGTGGTCCATGGGCTGAAAAAACAGCTGATGATAGAGCCATTCCTGTTAGAACCTTGCGCTTTAAAGCAGAAAAAGATGACATTCAAAAGGTCTTAAGATTATTGGAGCAAGCGCAATATGTGGATGAAGAACAAGCCAGGGATCTGATTTTCAAGCAATTACCAGAAATCACACATACAACTTTTCACAGTGAAAACGATCCATCAAAATCATTAGTCTGCAAATTTTTCAAAGCACCGATCTGTTACTACGCAAATTTCAAAACGGCTCTTCATGACTGGTTTGTGAAAAAATTTAATTTAAGAGAAGGACAGCAGGAATATAAAGAGTTTGAGATCTCCTTAAGAAAACAAGCGATTGATGACTACCTGCGATATGTACCACCCGCAGAACAAGACCACAAACTCCTGGGGCAATGTGTGGCAGTCATCCATGAGAAGGAAGAAAAAGCTAAACAACTTAAGGAAGCAGTACCCGTCAGTAGTGATAGTAAAACCAGTGGAGTGGGTGGTGCGCATTAATGCGTAAATAGGGTGGAAATTTCTGGGATAAAGCAGGTATGATCATATTTTCACCCATTCACGTTCATTATGCACCGCTATTTTATTTTACTTTTATTTGGCTTTACAACGGCTTACAGCCTGCCCAAAGGTTTTGTCTATTTAGATGAAGTAGCCCCGAATATCATCGAAGACATGCGCTATGCTGGTTCCAATAATTTTGTCGGACACCCTATTCCTGGCTACAAGATCAACCGCTGTATCCTGACCTTGGCAGCGGCCAAGCAATTGGCAAATGTTGAGAAAAAGGCAAGGGCTATGGGCTATGGTTTAAAGATTTATGATTGTTATCGTCCACAACGAGCAGTAAACGCATTTTATCGATGGAGCCAAGTCCCAAGAGATAATAAAATGAAAGCAGCCTTCTACCCTCGAGAAGAAAAAAATACTTTATTTGCCAAAGGCTATATCGCGAAAGCCTCGGGTCACAGCCGTGGCAGCACAGTTGACTTAACGCTGATTAAACTAGGCAAGAATAATAGGGGGAACATAGAAAAATCGGCAACATGTTATGGGAAAACACCAGCCTATATTGATGATGACTCCATTGATACTGGGACTCGCTTTGACTGCTTTGATGTCAGTGCTCATACGAATTATCAAGATCTCACAGAGGAGCAGAAAGCGAATCGGCTCCTATTGCGCAATCTCATGCTACGCTATGGTTTTGTACCCTATAAAGAAGAGTGGTGGCATTTTAGGCTGCGAAATGAACCTTACCCACATACTTATTTTGATTTTCCTGTACAATAAATATCCCTCACCCTGCCCTCTCCCACAAGGGGGGAGGGAGAAAATTTTAGCACTCTACCTTATGTAGGGAGAGTTTAGTACCTCTCCCCTTGTGGGAGAGGCCGACGCGCATAGCGCGGCGGGTGAGGGGAGAAAGCGGGCATTCATGCAACAACCATTTTGGAGAAATCTATGTGGCTAATCTTTGCTATTGTGGCTGCCGTTTTATGGGGTTTAAATTACTCGCTTGCAGAAAAAGTGCTTCGCAGTATTTCACCGATCACGTTATTAGCACTAGAAATGTTGCTAGGCGCTATTGTGTTTTCTTTACTCTCCTACTTCACTACCTTCAAAAAAGATCTAGACATTCTGCTTCATCAACCCAGCGTTTTTTGGCTAACCTCACTTGAGGTTGTCATTGTTATCGTTGCGAGTTTTTTTATTGTCTATTCCATACAACTCAAAGACGCTACCTTTGCAGGAACCATTGAATTAACTTATCCGCTATTTATTATTTTGTTTACCTGGCTTTTATTTGGCGAAAATCATGTTGACACTTCCGTCATTGTCGGAGGGATCTTTATTTTTATTGGGGTGTTGTTCATAAGCATTCGCTAACTACGATAAATTTATAGATCCCCGCTTTTTATGCGGGGATGACATCTTATGCAGCTGCCTCACGAATCGTCCAGATGCGCTGACTATTATCATTAGAAGGTACCGTTGCTTCAATCCATAACACCAAAGGTTTCACACCTATACCTCCAGGCATCGTTTTTGAGGCTAATGCTACTGCGAAGGGATATTTATTCCTTAGGTTTTTTAATGCAACTAACACTCGACTCACATCAGGTTGATTATCTTTGAGTATTAACTCATTTCCACGATAAATAACGGTCACCGCTTGGCCTTTAAGCGCCGCCTTCACAACGGTTTCCAAACGTCGCCAACGAGCCTGTCTCCCTCGTTGCACTTCTGCTTGGGTAGGATTTTGTTGAAACTTCAGCCGCCCATGGGGAGAAAAAACCTTGGCCCAAGTATTCGCACCGGGTTTTTGTTGCAGAAAATAGGTACAAAGTGCATCCACGACATAACGATATTTACCAGAAACCGCAGGCTTCGTACCACGAACATGGTTAATGAAGATGGCAAAAGCTAATGTATGCGCATTTGCAGTATATAAATAACCTGACAGGCTCACTATTCCTCTCATGGTACCCGTTTTAGCGCGCACAAAATCCTGCTGAGTAGGTTTCTTAAAACGGCGTTGCAACGTGCCGTCGCGCCCAGAAACGGGTAAAGCAGCAATATATTCATAAGAAAGCGGGAACCGATGATAGAGAAAGCGTAGAAGAGAAGCCGTTTGACTTGGTGTGATTAAGTCATGACGAGATAAACCAGAACCATCGGTTAGCACCGCGCTCTGCAATTGAATCCCTGTCTGCTGCTGAATGAAATTTTTTACGATAGGTTGAGCTCCTGCCCAATTTACTGGTGAACCGTGTAATTTTTCCGCTGCATGCAAAAAGAGGCTGTCAGCATACAGATTATCAGACGGCTTTAGTGTATCAGCCATCAATTGCGATATCGGTTTAGACGATTCGCTGGCAATTAATAATGATCCAGAAGGTGCACGCCCTAATAAGACATTGCCTTCGAGGACAATATTCGATTCAGCCAATTGACGTTTGATCAAGCCTTGGGCATAGGCAAGAGGATTACGAATAGCCATTTGTTGTTGAACTGCCCATTGGCCAACATTGACACAACCACGCACAGTCAAATGATTTTCTTGATCCAAGGAAAAACCAACACCACAACGACTGCCTTTCGCTTTGGTTTTAACCTGGTTGTCTATAACAATACTACCACTCGCATCGTTTGTTTCAACGATGGCTGGCTCATCCACCCTACCTGATGGATTAACCGTGACCGTTAAGCGGTTGGTATCTATCATCACCGGGGCCAGGGGGGCACCATAGCTATACTTCAAATCTTCAGCCATCCAACCCGGAGGATATGGATCAATTGCGGCATGACTGCTATCAATATACACATTCCCTTGAATACGACTGACATGCCAGGTTTTTAATCCAGATAAAAGAGTTGCCAGTCGCTTATGATTAAATGAGGGATCCCCTGAAAGGTGAAGATAGAGTGATCCTTTCAACGTTCCTTGTTGTAATTGAGGCGCATTGGTACTCAATTGGTTTTTAAAGCGGTAATCGGGGCCTAAAACCATCAACGCAGCTGCATCTGAAAATAATTTCATATTGCTAGCCGGAACAAACGTTCGGTTTTCATTGCGTCGATAAAGTATAGCACCTGTGGTCAAATCAATGACTTCGACCCCAATGTTCAGCGTTGGGGAAACTTGATTGATTAACTGATCAGCGCCGCTTCGCAAGCTGGCATGAGAAGATGCAATGAGTAACGTTAACACTGTACCTGACAACATCCTTTTCATCAATTTGTCTTCCTTCATGTTTAACATCTGTGGGCTAAATAAATGCTAATCATATCGCAAGCCCATGCGGTCCAGAAGTCCTGCGAGCGTATCATTATCAAAAAATTTTATTTGCAACAGTCCACCGTTGTTATCATTGGCAATAATTTGCACGGGTGCTCCTATTTGTTCTGCTATTATTGCTTCTAAACGTTCGACATCACGATCACGATGAGCATTTAATGGTTGCTGTTCCCCTGTTTTGATTTCCTTGACTTTTTTTTCCAGGTAACGCACTGACCATTCATTTTCTTCACTTTGCTTTGCTAGAGTAATTTGTTGTTTTGTTGTCAACCCTACCAATATCTTTGCATGGCCCATGGATAACCTGCCTTCTTTTATGCAGTCTTGCACAGGCTCACATAGCATTAATAAGCGTAAAATGTTAGCAATATGACTACGCGATTTTCCTACCAAGGCAGCAATTTCATCTTGTTGGAAGTGAAATTCATCAATCAAACGTCGATAACCATTGGCCTCTTCGATGGGATTTAAATCTTCACGTTGAATATTTTCAATGAGTGTAACGGCAGCAGCCTGTTCATCCGAATAGTCAGTGACTAAACAAGGTAGCTCCGCAAGTCCAGCGATCATGGCCGCTCGCCAACGTCGCTCGCCAGCAACGATCTCGAAGCTGTTTTTTGCGATCTCCCTAACCACCAACGGTTCAATCAATCCCTGAGTAGCAATGGAATGAGCTAATTCCTGTATATTTTCTGTGGCAAATTGTTTGCGAGGTTGATATTTACCGGGCTGTAGCCATTCGATAGGAAGTAATTTGTATTGCATCCTCATGAAAACGAATAATAAGTAATGTTATCTTATTGTTTCATAAGATCGAGAAATCACCTATGGATTACTTGACTTTTAATGCTGCCAGGACTTGATTATTGTCTTCAACCCGTGCAGGGTCAGGTGCGAAAAAGTGATTGGAGGATGATGTAATTTTATTACCATTCATCTGCCTTGTAACCTCAGCAAATAATGAACGATTTTGGCTTAGGAAATCCTCAGCCTGGTCTTTGATAAACCTATCCTTAGAACGTAAAACCTGGACGAAATAATCCGCAGCTTGCTGCAGTTTGCTGACTGACTTCGACTGTGCCAAAGAAATTGCCAAATCGAGCTTGGCATTGGTGAGACCACTGTCTGCCGCTTTCTTTAACCACTTTAAGTAATCATCAGAATTTTGGGGAAAGTCTCTTGCCAATCGATAGGCTGCAACAGCATCCCCTTGAAGGGCCATGGCCTTCATTTGTTTGTGAAAATTAATCACCTCAGTTTTTGTATGATAATCATCAACGCTCTCAGTCAATGGATCAACCTCATATAATTTTGCAGACATAAAATACAACTTAAAGATACTGAAAGCTTAACGATAATTGATTAAAATTAAGCCAGCATTAAGTGCATATGCTTTTACAAAATTTTTACGTTTTATCGTAAAGAAACCAACCCACATGAAAAAGCATATGAGAAACAATGGCAGCAAAGAGACCAAATTGCCAAAAAAGCCAGCCAAACACAATGGCTTGCCAAATGTTTAATAGCAACACACTATAAACAAAACGGCGACCTGAGTGACAACCCGCAGCGAGATAGGCGGGCAACTGCCCGAGAGCAACTAAAAAACCACTTAAAAGGATAGCAATCCAGATGCTAAGTGGCGTTTTTTGCCCGTAAAACAGAATGGAAAAGAAAGCAACAACATTCATCAATCCCCAGCGAGCAATAATTTCTTCAACCACGCCCCCATAAAGCATGCAACCATCAAGAGCAAGTACCGTTCGCACTTTGCGCATGATGGCGAAGGTCGCCTCATCTAGAATACTGGCTACTAGACCATAGTAAAGAACGAAGAAAACAACGAGTCCTCCGATAGTGCAAAGAAGAATGGGTAGTACCATGTTTTGTATCAGAGTCAAAACAGGTTTTCCTTGAAGCAAATTCTCCAATACAGGCGCATTTAATCCTGTTCGTAAAGACAAAACGCTACCTGCAATGGTCAATATCAAGACCATTAATAAGGTTTGTCCTATAGCAAGCCCACTTACTCGTTTTTGTACCCGCTCACTGTTGTCAGGTAGTAAAAGACGAATAAGGCGTGGTACTGCAATAATGACTCCTGGTAGAGCTAAACAACATATAACGATGATGAGAGGCCAATTTAATTGCATGATTACTCTTTCCTAAGAATGCTATAAAAAAATCCGTCTCCGCCCTTTTCTTTGGGTAATATTTGCCAACCATGACCGGTATTTTGTCCCCAAGGTTGCTGTTCATCTATAAACGTGCATTCAGCATGCGCAGCAACAAAACGGGCAATTTGTTCTTCGTTTTCTTCCTTCATAATAGAGCAAGTTGCATAGATAAGTAACCCACCTTGAGCCAATAATGCCCATAGACTTTTTAGCAAATTGGCTTGTAAGTTAGCAACTGTGGTAATTTCAGCCTCTGTTCGTAATAGTTTGATATCAGGATGGCGCCTTATTACCCCGGTAGCCGAACAAGGAGCATCAAGAAGAATTCGATCAAAAGGTTTCCCATCCCACCACGTATGCGGCTCAAGTGCATCACCTTTCATTAACATGGCTTGCAAATGAAGGCGCGATAAATTCTCTTGGACTCGCTGCAAACGTCTTTCATCAACATCCAGAGCAATGCAAACGTCTAGATTCGGCTCCGCTTCAAGAATATGGCAAGTTTTACCGCCTGGAGCACAACAGGCATCCAACAATCTTAATCCTGGCTGAAGATTTAACAGTGAGACAGCCAATTGCGCCGATTCATCTTGTACAGAGACTTCTCCATTCGCAAAACCTGGCAAAGTCTGCACTTCACAAGCCGTTTCAAGCGTGAGGCCAACTGGAGAATAACGATGAGGATAAGCTCGTATGCCTGCTTTTTCTAAGCGTTGCAAATACAATTCTCTATCTGCACAACGCTGGTTGATTCGCAGACTCATCGGCGGATGGCTGTCATTTGCTTGTAAAACATCTTGCCAATCCTGCGGCCAATCTTGTTGTACGCGTTGGACAAACCATTGAGGATGACCATAAATAAACCGTTGATCATTTGCCAAGGTAGTCAAAATCGACTGTTGCTCACGACAAAACGTTCGTAACACAGCATTGATCAAGCCTTTGGCCCAATTTTTTTTGATTGCACCAAGCAGATCAACTGTTTCTTTAACCACGGCATAATCGGGTTTTCGCATAAAATGCAATTGATAAAGGCCTATCAACAGAACTAACCATACTTCAAAAGCTTTTGGGCGTTTATCAAGAAACCGGTCCGCAATTGCTTGTAGACGAAAATAATGACGACAAACCCCAAAACACAGCTCTTTAGTAAAGGGAGTTACGTCTTTGCTCGCCTGCAGAGCATGTGACAAAGGAGCTTTTTCCTGTAAAACCGTCCCAAGTATCCATAAAGCCTGTAAGCGATCATTGCTTTTCATTCTAAAACGCAACCAATCTGCAAACGAGAACGATTGGCATTTAACCAGTCCGCCACCGTCATTATCTTGCCACCTGGAAACTGGATATGCTCAATCATCAATGCGTATTGACCTGTAGCCACTAACATTCCCTTTTTATCAAGAGAAAGAATAGTTCCCGGTTTGCCTGAGGAAGTCGTTTCCACGACGTGAGCACGATGAATTCTCATCACTTCTCCCTCTACCTCTGTATAGGCAATAGGCCAGGGATTAAAAGCCCGGATTTGATTATGAATTTCGCTAGCTGACTTAGACCAATGAATTGCCGCATCTTCTTTGTTGATTTTGCCGGCATAGGTAACTTGACTTTCATCTTGGGGTACAGGTTGCACTCGATTAGTGGCCAAAGCATCAAGTGTTGCTAATAGTGGAGCCACTGCGAGTTCAGCCAAGCGATTATGCAAGCTCCCTGCCGTATCATCAGCAAAAATAGGACAGCTTGCTTCAGCCAGTTTGGCTCCTGTGTCCATTCCAACATCCATTTGCATGATGGTTACACCCGTTTCTGTATCACCATGAAGTATGGCATGCTGTATTGGCGAAGCTCCTCTCCAACGGGGTAGTAAAGAAGCATGAACATTGACACAGCCAAATTTCGGTATTGATAAGACGGGAGGAGGCAAAATCAAACCATAGGCAATCACCACCATCACATCAGGTTGCAACGCCTTGAGTTCGTTGACAGTATCCTCATTTTTAAAATTAACCGGTTGATAGACGGATAATTTTTTGCTTACTGCCCACATTTTTACCGCAGAAGGTTGTAACTTACGGCCGCGTCCTGCGGGTCTATCAGGTTGTGTATACACCGCAAGCAATTGATGGGAGGACGCTGCAAGTGCTCTAAGACAGGGCAGGCCAAATTCCGGCGTTCCTGCAAATACGATATTCAAAGTTTGCTCCTCAAGCTTAATCCCCCCTCACCCTACCCTCTGCCACAAGAGAGAGGAAAAATATATGTGCTCCTCTACCAAGAGAAAAGGAATGCCTCTCCCCTTGTGGGGGAGGTCGACGCGCATAGCGCGGCGGGTGAGAAGGATTACAATCAGCGAGCTTCTTATTTCCGAGCTTTCTGCCGTTTGTATTTATCCAACTTTCTTCTTGCCATTGCGCGCTTCAAGGGTGAAAGCAAATCGACAAATAGTCTGCCATTCATATGATCTATTTCGTGCTGAAAACATTCGGCCAAAAGCCCTTCAGCCGTCATTTCATAGGGTTTGCCAAAACGATCTTGTGCACGAATTGTAACTTTTTGCGCACGAGTGACAGTATCATAGGCACCAGGCACCGATAAACAGCCTTCCTGATATTCCATCTGTCCTTCAGACGCTACGATTTCCGGATTTGCCAAAACAAGTTGCTGTGTTTTGTCTCCCAAAACATCAACAACTGACAAACGTAAACTGACACCGATTTGTGGAGCAGCCAAACCGACACCATTGACGCCATACATGGTTTCAAACATATCATCGATCAAGCTTTGCAAGCTCTCATCAAAATGTTCAACAGGTTTTGCGATTTGCCGCAATCTTGGATCAGGCAAATAGAGAATCTTACGAATTGCCATACTTATCTATTTAAAACATACGATGCGTGATATTATTGCCCAATACCTCGTGCCACCGCAAGATGCCACATCTCGGAGAAGTTACACACTTCGCTTAATGCTTCTCACTGATAGGCAGACCTATCTTGCCAATTAATGGATTATTCACTTTGACGAACAACAAACCTTATTTTATCGCACTAAATAAAATTCCTTTTATTGGTCCACGCACTATCGCCAATTTATGGGCACGCTGGCCGCGACTGGAAGACATGTTTAAGTTGTCAAAACAGCAACTAGAGAAGGAAGGTCTATCAACTCGACTTGCTGAGTCCATCACTAAGTTCTCATTGAATGAAATTGAAACAGATTTATGCTGGCAGGAAACGAGTAACCAGTATGTACTCACTTGGGAAGATCCTCTGTACCCAAGTCTACTGAAAGAAATTCATGATCCTCCAGTCGTGCTTTATGCACGTGGAGATCTCACCTGTTTACAACAGCCGACTGTCGCCATTGTTGGTAGCCGTAAACCCTCTATCCTGGGGAGTGAAACTGCATGGCGCTTTGCCTCTGGTTTGGCTTCTCATCAACTCACCATTGTTAGTGGTCTGGCCTTAGGAATTGATGCTCAAGCTCATGGTGGCTGTTTAGAAGCGACGGGGAAAACGATTGCGGTCATGGGAACAGGAATTGATCAAATTTATCCTCGTCAACATCGAGCTCTTGCTGATAAAATCCAGCAAAATGGCTTGTTATTAAGCGAATTTCCTTTAAAAACTCCCCCAAAAGCTGGACATTTTCCACGCAGAAATCGTATAATAAGTGGTTTATCATTAGCCATCCTGGTTGTTGAGTCGGCAATTAAGAGTGGCTCATTGATCACTGCACGACTGGCTCTGGAGCAAAATCGCGACGTCCTGGCTATACCAGGATCGATTCTTAATCCTCAAGCCAGAGGCTGTCACTATCTTCTGCAGCAAGGAGCGAAGTTAGTGACTTCAATTCAGGATGTCATGGACGAGTTAGGTCTGGATAGTAAGCAAGTCATACAAGCTAACCCAACACTATCCCTTGCCACGGATAACCAAAACCTAGTAAAGTGCATTGGCTTCGAGATAACGAGCGTGGATCAAATCATTGCACGAAGTGGGTTAGGCATTGAAGAGGTAGTCAGCTCCCTGGCTACATTAGAATTACAAGGGACAATTAAAGCAGTTCCTGGTGGCTACATGAGGTGCGCGTAATGAAAGATAGTTTGTTTGAAATATTAATGAGTTTTTTTGAAAAAAGCTTGGCACAGTTGAAAGAAAGTCAAACGAGTGTTGATGATAGCCAAGAGACAGGAGAGAACCTAAGCCTGGAAGATCGCACCATCTACATCAGAGATGCAAAAAAAACTGCCATGCGCTTATTTACTGTAGATGAGCAGAGAAAACTCACGAAAGCAAGCTATCAATTTCTAACACGCCTGATGCTTTTAGGAGTTATTGCTGAAGAAACCATGGAATTGATTATCAATCAGCTATTATTTTCCGAATCCCGCTTTGTCAGTTTGCAAGAAACCAAATGGACAATCCGCAACGCACTTGCCGATAACCTTGATGCGAATCAGTTAGCTTTTCTTGATCTTGTGCTATATCAAAAAGAAGATAAGTTACCGTTGCATTAATTTATTACCACAAGGAAGGTTAATTCTTTATGAGCAAACACTTGGTTGTCGTGGAATCACCCGCGAAAGCTAAAACAATTCAAAAGTATTTAGGCAAAGATTATGACGTATTGGCCTCTTATGGCCACGTCAGAGATCTTCCTGCGCGAAAAGGTTCCGTTAATCCTGATAATCAGTTTTATATGACTTATACGCCGATAGAAAAGAATCTCAGACATATTGAATCCATTGCCAAAGCCTTAAAAAATTCTGACTCTCTTCTATTAGCAACAGACCCTGATCGTGAAGGGGAAGCCATTTCCTGGCATGTGTATGAACTAATGAAAGAAAGGAATCTACTAAAAGACAAAGAAGTTCACCGCATTTTTTTTAATGAAATAACCAAATCAGCTATTCAAGAAGCAATAAGTAACCCACGTTCTATTTCCATGGATTTGGTAAATGCTCAGCAGGCTCGGCGAGCTCTCGATTATCTTGTAGGTTTCAATTTATCACCTTTATTATGGAAAAAAATTCGCCGCGGTCTTTCAGCTGGTCGTGTACAGAGTCCAGCATTGCGACTTATTGTGGAGCGCGAAGAAGAAATAGAACGTTTTGTACCACAAGAGTATTGGAAAATTTTAGCTCTTTGCCAACATGACAATACTGCTTTTCAAGCAAGACTGACTCATTTTTCCAAAACTAAATTACAGCAATTTACGGTCAATGAGTCGGGACAAGCACACAATATAAAAAACACTTTATTGAAAGAAGCACAAGGTTTCCTTGTCGTTGCTAACATTGAGAAAAAACAACGTAAACGTAATCCAGCTGCCCCCTTCATCACCTCTACCTTGCAGCAGGAAGCAGCTCGAAAATTAGGCTTTACTGCCAGAAAAACCATGATGGTCGCCCAGCAACTCTATGAAGGTATCGATATCGGCACAGGAACTGTGGGTTTAATTACCTACATGCGTACTGACTCGGTTAACTTAGCCCGAGATGCGATTGAAGAAATTCGCAGTTACATTCATGAACGTTATGGCCAAGATAATTGCCCAAGTTCACCTCGACTATACAAGACTAAATCAAAAAATGCTCAAGAAGCGCATGAAGCCATTCGTCCTACCTCCATTAAACGCACCCCTGAAATGCTTGAGCAATCGCTCACCAGTGATCAATTCAAATTGTATAATCTCATTTGGAAACGCACAGTGGCTTGTCAAATGGCCGAAGCGGTGATTGATACTGTCGCTGTTGATTTAAGCTGTGGTACAGGCAATATGTTTCGCGCTAATGGCTCAACAATTACTTTTCCTGGGTTTCTTTCTATCTACGAAGAAGGACGTGATGATACTCAGGATGATGAGGAAAATGCGTTACTCCCGGCATTGAAAGTCGGTGAAAAAGTGCATTTAAAAGATATTCTTGCAAAACAACATTTTACTGAACCTCCACCACGGTATTCTGAGGCTTCACTTGTGAAAGCTTTGGAAGAATATGATATTGGCCGCCCATCGACTTACGCCACAATTATTCATACGTTGCAACAACGTGAATATGTGACTGTCGATAAAAAACGATTCATCCCAACAGACGTAGGACGGATTGTTAATCGCTTCCTTACTGGACATTTTACCCGCTATGTAGATTACCAATTTACTGCACAGTTGGAAGATACATTGGATGCAATATCCCGTGGTGAACGAGATTGGATACCCGTCCTGGAAGAGTTTTGGAAGCCCTTTATTAGTCAGATTGAAAATACGGATACTCAGGTACAACGCAAAGACGTTACCACTGAAGCTCTCGAGGAAAAATGCCCGAAATGTGGGAAACCACTTGCTATTCGCTTAGGGAAACGTGGTCGGTTCATTGGTTGTACGGGTTATCCCGAATGTGATTACACGCAAGACTTGAACACCCAGGAAGGCGACAAAGCGGAACCAGAGGTTGTAGAAGGACGCGTATGCCCAGAATGTTCTGGTCCTCTACATATTAAAATCGGCCGTTATGGTCGTTTTATTGGTTGTAGTAATTTCCCCCGTTGCAAGTACATTGAACCCTTAGAAAAACCAGCGGATACCGCTGTACAATGTCCCAAATGCCACCAAGCAACTATCTTGAAGCGCAAATCTCGTAAAGGGAAAATATTTTATTCTTGTGGTAATTATCCTAAGTGCGACTATGCACTGTGGAATGAACCGATTGATAAGCCCTGTCCCAAATGTGCCTGGCCGTTGTTAACCGTCAAAGAAACAAAGCGCTCTGGAAAGCAAATTATTTGTCCTAAAGAAGGTTGCGGCTACACTGCAAGTGAGGAATGATTGTCAGGATCTCTGATGAACGTAACCCGGCTGATTGCAGCCGGGAGTTACTCTGTAAGCAGACTACACTTAGCTACCTTGGATTATTAAGCTGGTGCAAGGTGATTGCATTTCCTTCTGAGTCAATTATCACCGCCATCCGACAAACAGGGGAAGAAAAAATATCTAATTTGAATTTGACGTTTTCTTCTTTGAGATGAGAAACCAATTTGTCCAAATCCTCAACTTCAAAAGCAATAGAGCCGCCAGCATTTGCACTTGGCTTTAATCCTTCAGCCAGATCAGTGATAGTGAAACAGCCTCCATCAGGTAAATCATATTCAACCCAACGACCATTTGCGGTTATACTTCCAACAGTAAGCCCAAGCTTTTTTTCATAAAACTGTCTGGCACGATTGAGATCCTCAACAGGATACATTGTAAAAGCGACCTTCTTTAACATAGATCCTCCTCTCTAGGTTCTATAGGGGCTTGCATAAAAGTTCTTAATTTCTTTAATGACCAAAATGATGTCCTTATGCGAGATATCTAAGTGTGTCACTAATCTCACAATGCCTTTTTTGTTCGCTTGCTTTGGGAATAAAATACCTTTTTGCTGTAAGTGCGATTGTAATTCAGAATAACCATGTGCAAATCTTACAAAGATCATATTTGTCTGCAATCCCTCGACGTCTATACCCTCGATTTCTGCTAAAGTAGTGCCCAAAAGAAAAGCGTGCTCATGATCCTCGTGCAAGCGCGCCACATTATTTTCCAAAGCATAAATACATGCAGCCGCAAGAATGCCCGCTTGACGCATACCACCGCCTAAGATTTTTCGCCATCTTCTGGCTCTTCGAATGAATTCTTTTGTTCCACAAAGCACTGAACCAACAGGAGCACCCAAGCCTTTGGAAAGACAAATCGATACGGAATCAACATGCGCGCTAATTGCATGCAGAGGCACTTGCAGTTGAACTGCAGCATTAAAAACTCTGGCTCCATCTAGATGACTTTGGAGATTGTGTTCACCACAGAATAACCGTACTTTTTTTAAATAATCGAGAGGTAGGACTTTCCCATCCGTGGTGTTTTCAAGACATAGCAATTTGGTGCGTGGATGATGATCGTCCAATGGCTTAATGGCTAAAGCAATTTTATCCAAAGGCAACGTTCCATCTTCAGCAAATTCAAGTGGCTGTGGCTGAACACTGCCTAAAACAGCGGCGCCACCACCTTCCCACATATAAGTATGAGCCGTTTGTCCAACGATGTATTCATCGCCTCGTTCGCAGTGCGCCATAACAGCCATTAGATTCGATTGCGTGCCAGAAGGTGCAAAAACGGCTGCCTCCATGCCAGCTTTATCTGCCAGCATCTCTTCTAACTTGATAACAGTGGGATCCTCACCCCAAACATCGTCACCAACTTCCGCATGCATCATGAATTGCAGCATCGCTTTATCAGGTTTGGTCATCGTATCGCTACGAAAATCAATTTTTTTCATGTTAGATCTCATTATCCATTTGGTAAGTCTCTTGCGGCTTCGATATAAATCCGCTTAAGTTCTCGCAACTTGCCTCGAATGAAATTAATGGTTTGTAAGGTTTGTCTAGCATTTTCTTGCCAACCCTGACTTAGGGCATAAGCATACCATAATAGCCAGGTATGCAGCGTCAACCCCCAGAGGATATTATCTCCTCGTGGTAATTGTTTGGCATCATTAGCATAACCTGCTAATGCCGCTTGAAATAGTTTCTTATCAAAAATCAAAACAGCTAAACCTGAACAATTGCTTGCCAAGCCGATAAGCTCTACGAAGGGATGAATAAGACCAGCACTCTCCCAATCAATTAAGTGCGGTGTGTCTTCATTTTTCCAAACAACATTGTGCAAATGAATGTCACGATGACTCACAACCATGTTCTCTGCATCATAGTCATGATACTTATTGCAATGCTCAACTAAAGTAGATACCCAAGCAGGATAAGTTCCTGTTGCAGGTAATTGGATCTCGGGAAGCATTTTCGCTTTATCTTGTGGCAATCTTAGAGCATGCAATTGCGCGAGAACGCCTCCGAGCTTAAAAGCCTGAATTTCAGTGACAGCATCGGTAACTCGACCTTCACAATAAGGGAAAATGAGCCTTGAGGATGAGTTAGCAGCATTGGGTTCAAGACATGCACTAAACACCGGTGCAAACGTAGAACCCAGCTTTGCTGCCACCAAGACTGTAAGAGACGCGGTAAACGCAATTTGCGAAGGACTACTTGTGCCTAACCAGCTATGTTTGGAAAAGGTTTTGCAAACCCATTTGCTGTGATCTTGAAGCTCAATGATATCCGTTTGGTGCTGATAACTACCTTGCAAAGGCTGGACAGAAATGATGATTTCTGTAAAAAAGGCTTGCGACCAATGTTTATTAGCGAGTTTCGAAGGACGTCTATTATTCATGCATGAGTTGTTCGATATACCGTCTACAAGTTAACGGATTGTCCAAGAAATTGATGATGTGGCGTGTACCTCCTGTACCCGTAATGACTAACGAGCCATAGCGCAGGATACTCCCTAATACGGATTGCCGAATATCGATGCTTTCTATCTTTGATAAGGGGATGTCGACTGTTTGTCTCACCAACATGCCAGTACGCAAGATGACTTGTTTGTTTTTAATCGTGAGCGAGGAGAAATGATAGGTGACCCAAGTCATGATCATCCAAATCAAAGCAACAAAGAGAAACAAGATAGATACTTCTTTCAACGGCATCGAAGAGTAACCCATATAGATTGCAAATAGTGCTAACACAATTGGCCAGAAAAATAAGATCCAATGTAGCCTTGCAAAATATACGACATCTTTGTCTATCATTCTCACCCTTAAGTAGTAAGTAATCACTTAGACATAATGATATTGCAGATACGGGAAATTTGCTATGCTATGTTCTTTAACTCAGAAGTTCCCTTTAAGGATGTCAAATGCGCCAAGTCAATCGTTGTCTTAATCCGCAATTAGCAGCACTCTGTGAGAAGGCGATGGAACTGGCAGCCCTGAATAACCTGATAAAAAAATATTTGCCCTTGAGCTTAGTTGAGTATTGTAGAGTAGGAAGTTTTAACAAAGGCTGCTTAGTTATTGTCACAGCCTCTGCTTGGGCAACTGAATTGCGCTATATCATCCCTGATTTACGCGATAAATTGAGGAAACAAGCAGGGCTTTATCAATTGACCGGCATTAAAATTTCCATCGATGAAGCGAATGAGCATGGCATCAGCACTACCAAAATGAAGAAAGCCATCCAAATATCAGATCCAGCTCGCGCCATCATTTATACAGCCAGTAGTGAGTTTACTTATGAACCTCTTAAAAAAGCACTACAAAAACTAGCCCGTTAATTGCTTAGGTTGATAGCTCATCTGAACAGTGTCCATTGCCATTAAATCTGCTTTAATCATGTCAAAATCTTGTTCCCAAAAAACCAGTGCATTTTGCAAGAGCTCTCCGACCGAATCATTGTCAGCCTCAAGTAATGCGCTTGCAAGCTCCTGAACGCTTGCGTCTAACTTTCTCATTAAGCTTTTAATACTTAATAAATTTTTTACCGTATCACCGCGTTTAGTGACAGGTAATTTTTGATTTAAAGCAGCCGTAGCGAAATTATTTATGGCAACGATTAATTTTACAGTCACCTCAAAAGGCTCTGTTTCCGAATTGTATTTCTCCGCTATTTTGTTAAGCGTTTCACCTACATTTTCGCATAAAGCCTGTGAATCTTTTTTAATGGCGTTTCGGCGTAATAGCGTGGGTGTCATAACGGCCACATGAGAGGCAAAAAAACCAAATGCTGCACCCGCCATACCTCTTGCTAGGTAGCTACAATCTTCATTCTCACAACTGTTAGCCGCAAGCATTGCACATGCCACTGTGGACACCACAATCGTACCTCTTGCAAAATACTCTCGCCAACTGTAATGCGTCCACAAGCCAGCAAACGTTTCTCGTGTACGTTGTCTTGCCAACCCACCAATATTAAAAGGATCCACCAGGCCACCAGTGGCCCATGTCAATACTTCCGCCGCTTTTTCAAACATAAACGAAACCAGTTAAGACAAGAAGACGAACACTTTATCGTAATTTTGATAGTTTATAAAGCGAGTCTAATTGCAATCTAAAAATTTTTAGATTTTGGCGATGTCAAGACTATTTTTTTAAAATTTATTCGGCTATTATCCCTTAGTTGTCGTGCCTATTCCTTTCATAGCCTGTGGATAATTTTTCTCTAGTCAGAGAAAAAAGTTAATTTTCTTATTTTTTAGATTCTTCTATTTCCTTTGTCACTCAAAGGCTCAGCCGCGTTTTAATTAAAATAATCTCCTCTTTTTTTACCCACAGATCCTGTGGATAAAACTGTGAATAGCTTGTCAACCTTTAACACAGTTAACACCGCTGACTCTTCCACTGGATTTCCGGGATGAAAATCAACAGCTACAGCAAAACCGAGATGCTCAGCATCTTGCGTCCATGAGCCACAGTGTAAGATTGGCTCAATTGCCTTACCTATGTTATTCATAGCCACTTCATCTACATACTTAAGAGACCACTGGCTGTGAGTTAACATTTTATTCAAGGTTAAATATAATGCATATTGCAAAATATATAGCGCTTGTTCATTTTCCTTGACTAAAAGGTCTAGTGCAATGCGATTGCAGCTGTGGTAGAGATGAGTAAATTGATGGTCCTCTGGAGAGAAGTTCCCTTGCATAATTGCGTTTTGCTCGCTGAAACATTCGGAGCGAAAAAATAAAATTTCTTTACCCTTGCCATCTTTTCTGGTGATTTTAAAACACCCCTGAAAAATAGAAGGTGAGCCCCAGACAGCAATCAGAATCAGTGTTTCAATATTGATCGATGTAAATGCGGTCCATGATTCATTGAAGATCTCTAGATACCGTGGTCAAGCCACGGTAATTCGGTTTCTTGATTTGTCGTATTAAAGAAATTGAAGATCGAGAAATCATTTATATTGGCTTTGAGTAGACAGGTTAACTATGCTTCTATAGGCAAAAAGTCAGAGGCAACGGTAGGTTGGTAATTTTCGGCATCAAAATAAGTATATTCCCAAGCGTCTTGTCGGATCATCAGTTCACGTAAAAGACGATTATTGAGCCCATGTCCTGATTTATACCCTTCAAAAGCACCGATAAGCCCGCAACCCAAGAGATAAAGATCTCCTATAGCATCCAATACCTTGTGGGCGACAAATTCGGACTCAAAACGTAAACCATCTTCATTTATGACACGATAATCATCAACTACAATTGCATTATCAAGGCTACCGCCTTTCGCTAAATCATTTTCACGCAATTTCTCATAATCTGACAAAAATCCGAATGTTCGGGCCCGACAGATTTCTTTCACGTATGACGTGCTAGATAAGTCAAAGATTGCTGTTTGCGGTTTGTCATTGAAAACGGGATGATCAAAATCAATGGTAAAGGAAACTCTATAACCATTGTATGGAAGGAATTGCACATATTTGCCATTATCTTCAACACGGATAGGCTTTAAAATTCGAATAAATCGTTTCGCAGCACTTTGCTCGCGGATGCCCGCGGATTGAATCAAAAACACAAAAGGCGCAGCGCTACCATCCATAATAGGAATTTCAGGAGCATTGATATCGACATAGGCATTATCAATGCCTAAGCCGGCAAACGCAGACAGTAAATGCTCCACTGTCGCTACCTTCACACCATCGCGTTGCAGGGAAGTACACAGCATGGTATCGCCAACTTGATCATATAGCGCAGGAATCTCTACCACTGGATTTAAATCAATACGTCTAAAAACAATACCCGTATTAATTGGAGCGGGACGCAAGGTGAGTAGAACTTTTTCTCCAGAATGCAACCCAACACCTGTTGCTTGAATGACTTTCTTAGGCGTTCTTTGTTTTATCATTCAGTAATCACCTTTTGCTATCCCATTTTTTAGCGCAATAAACTACCAAATCATATCAGCAATTTATTGATTAGTCTAATTTTTTTGTAACTCTCTACAAACAGCAGTTTTTACTTCCTTATCCACAACAAGCAAAACAGACTGCTTTAAGACAGATACACAAAACATAAAGACTAACGGTTAATCATTATTCGACATTTTCCTCTTGTCGACGTAAAAAGGCTGGGATATCCAAATAATCTACATCAGGTATCGAAGTCTCGTTGGTTGGTTTTGCGGCTACCGCTGCCTGTTTACGGATCACTGCGGGCCTATCAAATTGCTGATAATCCAGTGAACCATCACTTCGAGTCGATTCCGCTATACGAGTCCTCGTTGTTATGTTTACTTGTTGTTGATGACGACCACCACGCTCACCTAAACCGGTTACGATGACTGTGACGCGCATTTCATCAGTCATCTCAGGGTCGATTACTGTACCGACAACAACTGTGGCATCATCTGAAATAAATTCTTTAACAACATCACCCACTTCCTCGAATTCGCCTATAGACATATCAAGACCTGCGGTGATATTAACTAAAATACCTCTTGCACCAGAGAAATTAACATCTTCTAACAACGGTGAGGCAATGGCTGCTTCTGCTGCCTGGCGTGCTCGTTGTTCTCCGGTAGCACTACCAGTACCCATCATGGCCATGCCCATTTCTGACATCACTGTGCGCACATCAGCAAAATCCACATTGATTAAGCCTGGACGAGTTATAAGATCTGAAATGCCTTTAACTGCGCCTAAAAGGACATTATTAGCTGCTTTAAAAGCATTTAAGAGGCTAATATTTTTACCTAGTACACTGAGTAACTTGTTGTTCGGAATGGTAATTAGCGAATCAACATGTTCACTCAAACGGCGAATGCCTTCATCAGCCGCCAAGGCACGCTGCTTGCCTTCGAAGGCGAACGGTTTTGTCACCACGGCAACAGTAAGAATACCTAATTCTTTTGCCACTTCTGCAAACACTGGGGCAGCACCTGTACCCGTTCCTCCCCCCATGCCGGCTGTAATAAATACCATGTCTGCACCGGCAAGAATTTCTCTAATCCTGTCTCTATCTTCTTCTGCCGCTTCTCTGCCGATCTGCGGATTTGCACCAGCCCCCAGACCTTTGGTGAGCTCTTCACCCAACTGAATATGGATCTTAGCATTTGAATTTTTGAGTGCTTGAGCGTCAGTATTGGCACATATAAATTCCACGCCATCAATATTTTCAGCCACCATGTGTTGAACGGCATTACCGCCGCCACCGCCGACACCAACAACTTTAATTACGGCATTGTCTGGCTGACTTTCCGTTAATTCAAACATTTAGACCTCTCCCCTCAAAAATTCTGCCTATGACGATGCTCCTATCCCAAATTATGACTGAAACGCAATCGGGATGGAACCTAATTTAACCTGCAAAATGCAGTTACATTCTACTGCAAACGCCAATGACCATGAATCTGCTCGATTTTTTAAAAATTCCCGTTAAACCATTCCTTCATCCGCGCCCACATTCCCTTACCGCTATCGCTGAAACTAGTTACATTATAACCACCTTCGTATTGTTGTTGAAACCCATGCAACAACAAACCTACCCCCGTCGCCATGGAAGGATTGACCGTCGCCTCAACCAAGCCTGATACTTGCTGTGCACAGCCCTGACGAACTGGCATTTCAAAGCACATTTCAGCCAATTCGATAGCGCCCCGCACACAGGCCCCACCTCCAGTCATGACCATCCCCGCTGCAATGCGCTGCTCGAAGCCACTACGGCGAAGCTCATTGCGAACCAATGAAAATAATTCTTCGTAACGGGCAGAAACGACATCTGAAAGTACTTTCGTTGATATCTTTCGTCCTGGCCGTTCATTCACACTAAGTACTTCGATCATTTCGTTAGCGTTGGACAACTCAGGCATTGCACAAGCATGCTTTACTTTAATGGCTTCTGCTGCTTTTGTGGGGGTGCGCAATGCCATCGCAATATCATTTGTCACTTGATCCCCCGCAATTGGAATTACCGCCGTGTATTGAATCGCTCCCTCTGCAAACACAGCAATATCTGTAGTACCGCCGCCAATATCAATGAGGCAAACGCCAAGCTCTTTTTCATCTTCTGTTAACACAGCATGACTTGAAGCCAGTTGCTCAAGAATAATATCGTTGACTTCTAAACCACAGCGTCGCACGCATTTTGCAATATTCTGGGCCGCACTAACCGCACCTGTTACAATATGGACTCTTGCCTCTAAACGAACACCAGCCATGCCGACAGGTTCGCGAATACTTCCTTGATTATCGATAATGAATTCCTGAGGAAGGATGTGCAGAATTTTTTGATCGGCGGGTATAGCAACGGCCTTTGCTGCATCAAGGACACGCTCTACATCTGCTTGAGAAACTTCCAGATCTTTAATCGCAACGATACCATGTGAATTCAAACTGCGAATATGACTACCAGCAATACCAGTATATACAGTGCGCACCTCACAGCCAGCCATCAGTTCTGCTTCCTGAACCGCCCGTTGAATGGAGTTCACTGTCGCCTCAATATCGACCACTACACCTCGTTTTAATCCACGGGAGGGATGACGGCCAATACCTATGATCTCAATCGCACCATCAGCCGCCACCTCACCTATCAATGCGACCACTTTTGAAGTGCCAATATCTAAACCGGTGATGATATTTTTTTCTGTTTTTTTTGCCATTATCTTCCCGCTTATTTTTTCCATTGCACCGCCATGCCTCGCGGATAACGTAAATCAACACTTGCCAATTGGTCCGATTTTTCTGCAAAAACAGCCGGATATGCTTTACAGAATCGAGTTATGCGGGTTTCTAAGTCCCGCTTGCCCAAGCGTAATTGTACGCCATTAGCAAGGGTGAGCTCCCATGCCTGATTATCACGCCAATCTAAAGAAGCTGCATGCAAACCATATATTGATAATATCTTACTCATTTTTTTATAAACTTGTAAGACTTCCTTCTGTTGATTCGCTGGACCACTAAGATGCGGTAAAGTAGTATCTAGTCTTCCACCCTCATTAAACAATTCGCCGTCTACCGTCATCATGGCATTATTCCAAGTGGCTATAGGAACTTTTTCGACTAAAATAATTTTCAAGGTATCTGGCCAAACACGCTCAATTTGCACTTGATCTGTCCATTCAAACGAAGCCAAATCAGCATACAATTTTCCCACAGGCAGCGAGAAAAAGCTGGAATCCCAGTATTTACTTAATATGGTCTCAATGTCTTTATGGGTAATATGGTGATAATTTGCAGTTATTCTGACCGTATTGATCGGGAACCTTTTTGGATCAGCCATATAGAGATAGACTAATCTTGCTGCCAAGAAAAGCGCACACATAATCAATAGTGTTAGAAAGCTCGCATAGCGTAATCGTCCCCTATTAGCATCCATCCGCTTATCCCATTACCCGTTATCAGCTATTCTAATTACGCTAACCTCAATGTCATTATTGATAATCTGTTACCAATTGTTGCCGGCAACGTTGATGAACCATGGCCAGATTGATCAACTCATCTAATAACTTTGGATAAGCTAAACCACTAGCTTGCCACATTTTTGGATACCCGCTTATAGGAGTAAATCCTGGAATGGTATTAATTTCATTAAAATAAATTTTACCATTCTCTTCATTCACAAAAAAATCAACTCGAGCCATACCCTTGCACTTTAGCCGAGTAAAAATATCAGCTGCAATTGCTTGTAAACGTTTTACTGCATCAGCGTTAAGCTTGGCTGGGGCATGGAATTCTGTTTGGTCACTTTCCAGGTATTTTGCCGTATAAGAGTAGAAGCCATCGGCATGATGCACACAGATTTCCCCTGGTAAACTAACTCTTGGAGCACATGAAGGAGAGGTATTCTCAAGTACGGATAATTCGATTTCACGACCTGGAAGAAATTCCTCCACTAAAATCATTTCATCATACCGCAAAGCATCTAGAACCGCGGCTTTTAGTTCAGCCATATTTCTTACTTTATGAATACCAACACTTGAGCCTAAAGAACAAGGCTTAACAAACAAAGGCCAACCCAGCTCAGTTGCTGTTTGCTGACAAAATTGTTCCTTGTCTTCAGCCGTGCTATGCCAGGAAAGGGTCCGATATCGCGCCGATTGAATATGGTCGTTGCAGACAAGCCGTCTGGCCATATCTTTATCCATGGCAATTGCAGAAGACAACACACCACAACCCACATAAGCAATACCAGTTAGCTCTAACATACCTTGTAAACAACCATCTTCATAAAGAGGGCCATGCACAACTGGAAAAACCACTTCGGCATCAACAGCCAACCGCCCATTTGCCATTAGACTGGGTAAGGATTGCGAGCGCGTTGCTTTTACTGGCAACCCTTCTTTAAAAGTGAGCATTTCCTGATAATCATTTAGATAAAACTGTCCTTCTTTACTCATACCAACTGGGATAATGTTGTACTTTTTAGCATCTAGCTCCCTCAAGACTGAAGCTGCAGAAACTAAGGAAACCTCATGCTCTCCAGATTTGCCACCATAAAGTAATAAGAGATTAATAGATTCAGACATTAAAGATCTCCGATAATGTGTACTTCACGAACCAGCTCAATGTTTGTTTGCTGCTGCACGGTGTCACGTACTAACTCGATTAATGATTCAATATCTCGAGCCAAAGCATTACCATTTTGGTTGATAATAAAATTGGCATGTTTTTCTGACACAACCGCGCCTCCGATTTGCTTACCCTTGAGGCCACAAGACTCGATAAGATAGGCAGCAAAATTATTCGGAGGATTGCGAAAAACCGAACCACAATTATATTCGCTCGTTGGTTGTGTTTTAGCACGATGCTCTAATAACTCTTTAATCCGTTGTAATGATTTTTCCTTGTCACCCTTCGCAAAACGACAGGTCGCGGCAATAAACCATTCATCTTGCAAACCAGCTACGTGACGGTAAGCTATCTCAAACTCTTCTGGCTTACGAATACGCGTCTCACCATAACGAGTGATGGTTTCTACTTCAATCACAGATTGCCAGGTTTCACCACCAAAACAACCTGCATTCATTCTTAAAGCCCCACCCATTGTCCCAGGAATACCAGCCCAGAACTCTGCCCCAGCTAAATTAGCACGAGCACAAAATCTTGCCATGGTAGCACATGATACACCTGCCTCAACGTGCACCAATCCTTCGCCAATTAATTTAATTTCCTTTAAGCATCCCTGAGTTAAAATAACCGTTCCCGAGAAACCTTTGTCTCTAATTAAGGAATTGCTTCCTAAACCCAACCATAATAATGGCTCATCCTTAGGTAACTGTTTAAGGAAAAGCACCAGATCAGGAATGCTGGTGGGCTTATATAACTTGCTCGCAATCCCTCCGACACGCCAGGTTGTATAATCAGCCAATGGCTCATTAATGAGCAACTGACCTTGATACATTGCGGCATCCGTTGAGGTCATCGTTCTCATGCTGATTCTCGCACTGAGGACTGCATTAAATTAAGTGCCATTTGGCCGATATTACCGGCACCTTGCATCAAAATGACACTACCATCCGTCACCAACTCATCCAATGTTTGCATCAGATTTTTATCATTCACTAATCTAGCATTCGGATGGTGCTGACTTATTTGCTGTAGCAAAAGCTCACTGCTCAACCCCGGAATTGCCGGCTCTCCAGCGGGGTATATATCCATTAAAAGCAACTCATCAGATAAACTTAAGGCACTAACAAATTGATCAAACAACGATTGGGTTCGGCTATAGCGATGTGGTTGGAAAACATGAATTAAACGTTTATCTGGCCACACACGCCGAAAAGCATCAATCGTTGATATGATTTCTTGTGGATGGTGACCATAGTCATCCACAATAATGGCAGAGCCTCGCTCAAAACGTCTTTCACCCAACATCTGAAAGCGCCTACCGACACCTTGGAATTTGAGTAAGCCATTGATAATAGCATCATCACTCACACCGAGTTCGCTAGCGATAGCAATTGCTGCCAACGCATTTAAAACATTATGGCGGCCGGGCCAGTTAAATTTAATGTTCAATGGGTTACAAGGCGCAGGTCTTTCAACCGTAAATTCGCTTAGCAAACCATTTTGTGTCCAGTTTAGTGCGCGATAATGGGCTTCTTCACAGAATCCATACGTTTTTGTAGGGCGTTGGACAGCAGGTAAAATGCGACGAACTTCCTCATCTTCAATACAAAGAACAGCTAAACCATAAAATGGTAGATGGTGCAGAAACTCAATAAATGTATTACGTAATTTATCAAAATTATCGTCGTAAGTTCCCATATGATCAGCATCAATATTAGTCACCACAGCCATCATGGGCTTTAAGAATAAAAATGAGGCATCACTTTCATCGGCTTCAGCCACAAAATAGGCAGATTTACCTAATTGAGCATTTGAGCCACAGCTGTTTAATTTACCACCAATCACAAAGCTGGGATCCAATCCTCCTTCTGCTAGTAAACTGCTTACTAAGCTTGTTGTCGTGGTTTTCCCATGGGTACCAGCAATAGCGATGCCATAGCGAAACCGCATAAGCTCAGCCAACATCGCTGCTCGCGGGATAACAGGAATTAATTGCTCAAGAGCCGCGACAACCTCTGGATTGTTTGCATCAACAGCAGTCGAACGGACGACCACGTCCGCCCCTCGAATATTTTCAACATGATGCCCAATATAGATTTTGATACCCAGGGATTGGAGTCGTTGCACTGTACGACTTTCACTTAGATCAGAACCAGTAATACGATAGCCTTCATTGTGCAAAACCTCAGCAATGCCACACATTCCAGCACCACCAATCCCAACAAAATGAATTTGTTCTACTCGCCCCATCCTTGGTGATAGAAACTGCCCTATGTTTTTCACAAAATTCCCCTTTATTTAAGAGGTTGGCGCTCTCAGTCCTAGAGACTGCCAACGATTTTCGTGATCAATACGCAATAGAAGCGCGATCACCACACAATTCACTACCATACTGGCGCCACCGTAACTTAGCATGGGTAACGTCAATCCCTTCGTAGGTAGTAGTCCCGAATTCACACCCATATTAATAGCAGCCTGCAAACCTAACCAAAACGTTAAACCATAAGCTGTAAACGCAGCAAACAAACGTCCTTGGTTAAAAGCAGTAAAACCTATTGTCATTCCTCTAACGACCAATATGGTATACAAGATTAATACCAAAAAAACGCCAACTAATCCCAATTCCTCAGCAAGCACAGCAAATAAAAAATCCGTATGAGCTTCTGGTAGATAAAATAATTTTTGAACACTATCCCCCAGTCCGACACCTAGCCACCCCCCACGACCAAAAGCGATGAGCGATTGCGTAAGTTGATAGCCACTATTAAATTGATCTGCCCAAGGATTAAGAAAGGCTGTTAAACGAGCCACCCGGTAAGGAGAGGAAAAAGCAAGCACAACCAAACTAAACGTCACAATGATCAATAGTCCAACATAATAACGTAGTTTAACTCCTGCCAAAAACAAAAGTGCCATCACCGTTCCAGAGATAACGACAGTAGCACCAAAATCAGGCTCCATAAGCAATAACACCGATACTAAACCCAAAACAATCATCGGCTTGATGAAGCTCAAAATACTCTGATGTATACTAGTATGTTGACGAACCAAATAACCAGAAACATAAAAAATCATTATTAGCTTTGTTAATTCAGAAACTTGAATCCCAATGGGACCAAGCGCAAGCCAGCGCCGAGAACCATTAACGATGCGTCCAACACCTGGAATTAGGACAATTAATAACATAAGCAAACAAATTAGCAGTAAAGACACACTCAGTTTTTCCCAAAGACTACTGTCTATTCGCATCACAACTAAGGCGACTAAAAGTCCGGCAATAAGATAACAAGCCTGTCTGATTAAAAAATGAAAAGGCTGATGGTAGTACTTTGTAGAAATCATGACTGAGCTTGAAGCAACCATCATTAAACCAAGAATCAATAGTCCCAATACAGCGCCCATCAGCCATTTATCATAAAGGGCGATTGGTTTACTGGTCGGTTTCCCACGCAAATTGTAATGTCGAGGCTGCATAGTGCTCACAAGTTACCCACCAAATGGCTAAATGCTTCACCACGATGATTAAAATCACGAAACATATCAAAACTTGCACAGGCAGGAGACAACAATACGACATCACCTGGTTTTGCTTGTTGTTTAGCAAGTGTCACTGCACCATCCAAGGAAGACGCGCGTAACACAGGCACCACATCATCAAGTGCGTTGGCAATTTTATCTGCATCTTCGCCAATCAAAACCACCGTACGCACATAATCGGTAACAGGTGTACGCAAAGGCGTAAAATCGGCGCCTTTCCCTTGGCCACCAGCAATTAATACGATCTTCCCTTGCATGGAACCTCCTATTCCAGAAATGGCAGAAATAGTTGCTCCAATGTTCGTTCCCTTAGAGTCATTGATCCAATCAACATTATCAAGTGTTCTCACCCACTGACAACGATGCGGCAGACCACTGAAGGACTGTAAAACACTGACAATATACTGCCTATCAATTCCTGCAGCTGATGCTAATGCACAAGCTGCCAATGCATTTTGCCAATTGTGTTTACCCTTAATATGGAGCTTATCTACCTCTAAAAAGCAATCCTCTCCTCGAGCAAGATAATTAATGCCATTTTGTTCAACAATGCCCCAATTATTGGATTGGGGACTATTCAAACCATAATTAAATCTATTCGCTTGCTGATACGCAGGTAAGGGTTGTGTTAGTTCATCATCACGGTTGTATAAAAGGAAAGCAGCATTGCGATAAATACGTTGTTTAGATTGCGTATACGCTTCAAGCGTATGGTGTCTATCCAAATGGTCAGGAGTGACATTTAAAATCGTTGCAGCTACTGGTTTAAGCGAATGTGTTAAGTCCAATTGAAAGCTGGATAACTCCAAAACCCACATGTCATATTGTTGCGCATCATCTAATAAATCCAGCACTGGCAAACCAATATTCCCGGCTACAGCAACTGTTAATCCCGCTGCTTTAGCCATTTCACCGACTAAAGTGGTTACAGTCGACTTGCCATTGGTTCCAGTAATAGCAATGACAGGTGCGTGAATTTCCCGAGCCAAACACTCAATATCTCCGAACACCGGGATATTTAATCGAAAAGCTTCTTGCAAAAAAGGCTCATCCAGAGATATACCTGGACTGGCAATAATACCCTCTAACTGCTTATAAATTGCTGTGGGCAATTCCCCTAGAAAAACATCCACTCCAGGAAATTCAGCATTAAATGCAGCCAGCCCCTCAACATTCTTGCGAGTATCAAAAACCACAAACGGTTGATTACGCCGACTCAGAAAGCCTGCGATTGAATGCCCTGTTTTGCCTAATCCTGCGACTAGATAGAGTGGTTGGTTCATGATTATGCCCTACCGTAATTTTAAGGTTGCCAAACCGCAAAGCACAAAAACGACAGTCATGATCCAAAAACGAACAATAACTTTAGGTTCAGACCATCCTTTCAATTCAAAATGATGATGCAATGGCGCCATACGGAATAAGCGCTTACCGCCGGTGTATTTGAAATAACCAACTTGCAAAATTACAGATATTGTCTCAAGAACAAATAAGCCGCCCATGATTAGCAGGACCAATTCTTGTCTAACGATTACAGCAACCATTCCCAAGGCAGCGCCTAGTGCTAGAGACCCTACATCTCCCATAAATACCTGGGCGGGATAACTGTTATACCAGAGAAAGCCGAGGCCAGCACCGACAATCGCTGAACAAAAGATCGTTAACTCTCCTATGTTCGGTACAAAGGGGATTGCCAGATAATGCGCATGGAGGGCATTAGAACTCGCATAGGCGAATATCCCTAATGCTCCAGCAACCATAACAATTGGCATGATGGCTAAACCATCTAAACCATCGGTAAGATTAACCGCATTACTACTACCCACAATAACGAAATAAGCCAATATGGGAAAGAAAGGACCAAGGTTAATCAGCAGGTCCTTAAAAAACGGCACTGTTAACTGTGTCTGCACAGGAATTTCTGCCGTATGATAGAGAAAAAGCACTGCTGCAAAAGCAATCACTGACTGCCAAAAAAACTTCCAGCGTCCAGGTAAGCCTTTACTATTTTTACGCACCAGTTTGCGATAATCATCAATCCAACCAACTAAGCCAAACCCTGTGGTTACCAACAACACCAACCATAAAGCAGGTTGTCGTAGATCACCCCATAGCAAGCAACTTACAATGATAGCCAGTAGGATCAAGACACCTCCCATTGTTGGTGTGCCCGCCTTTGATAAATGCGTTTTTGGTCCGTCATCACGTACCATTTGACCAATTTGCAGGCTTCGTAACCAGCGGATCATCATAGGACCACAAAAAAGGCCCACAAGCAGCGCAGTTAAAGAGGCCAGGATAGAACGAAATGTTAGATATTGAAAAACTCTAAACGCATGATACTGTCCTTGTAGTAACTGCGTTAACCAGTAAAGCATCTTTTATACCTCATTCATGTTAGGAGCACACCCAAAATAAAATTGCCTGGGATAAATAACGCAATTCTCAGGCCGCGCAAAAAGTTGCCAAGCATACCATATTCTGGGTGATTCAACCCACCAGTTGACGCACAATTTTTTCCATTGCCGCAGAACGCGACCCTTTTATTAAAACCGTTGTATTCTCATCAAGTTTACTGAGCAAATCTTGGGCCAAGTCTTCCTGGCTTTTGTAATGTTTTGCACTGGACCCAAAAGCTTTACTGGTATGTATACTATGAACGCCACACGTCAACAATAAGTCAATGCCCTGACGTTGAGCAGCATGACCTACCTCTTCGTGATGTTGTTGCGTCCAATCACCAAGCTCCCCCATGTCTCCCAACACTAGAATTCGTCGACCTTGGCGCTTAGCAAGAACAGCAACTGCAGCTAATACGGAACGTAAATTCGCATTGTAAGTATCATCAATCACCAGAGATTGATTTTTGCCCTTTAACAAAGTCATACGGCCAGGAACACCACGGAAATGGCTTAATCCTTGCGTAATATCAGCTAAAGGGATACCAACAGCATAACAGCAACAAGCAGCAGCTAGAGCATTACGCACAGTATGTTCGCCAGGGACGTGTAGAGTTATTTGTGCATGGCCTGTCGGCAAGACAAGTTCAAATTTGGCACAACCATCCTCATTATAAGAGATGTTGCGTGCATAAACGTCCACAGGTTTCGTTAAAGAGAAACGCAAAACCTTTTTGCCTGTTAATTTAGCATCCCAGAAGTGCGCATAGTCATCGTCATCATTAACGACAGCAGTACCATTAGCATTAAGCGATTGATATATTTCGCCTTTGGTATTTGCAACACCATCAATAGAACCAAATTCACCAATATGCGCTGGTGCGATGTTATTAATCAAGGCTACGTGAGGGCGCACAATCGCTGCTGTATAAGCAATTTCTCCTACATGATTAGCCCCTAATTCGAAAACTGCATAACGATGTTGCGCATTTAATTGCAGCACACTTAAGGGAGCGCCAATATGATTGTTTAAATTTCCGGGTGTGGCGAGTGAGGGTTTAGGTAAAATAGCAGCAATCATTTCCTTCACAGTGGTCTTGCCATTACTCCCTGTTAAGGCAATGATGGGACAGTGGATGGTTTCGCGGTGGCCGATGGCAATTTTTGCCAGGGCTTGCAAGGTATCAGCCACTACGAACTGCGGAACAGCCACCTTTTTATTTGCTCGACTGCATACTACCGCGATGGCACCCTTGGCTACCGCTTCTTCAATGAAATCATGACCATCAAAACGCTCTCCCTTTATCGCAACAAATAAATTTCCGGGCTTAAGTTGACGACTATCAATACAAACGCCTGTAATCAGATCGTTTTGAGAGCAAGTAACGCCCAACAATTCCGCAAGGTGATTTAGGTTCATAGTGCTTTAGTGTGGCTAAAAGGCTTAGTGTACTGATTATTGCCTTAACTCACCAGTAAGTGGAGTAATTTTGTACATTATTATTCTTGTGGTAACCCCGGATGTTCGCTAATGCGACCATCCAGGCTACCGATGTTTTCATGTTTTATAGTTAATTTGTTTAACTTTAAAAAGCAAGTGTACTAACCTTTCCTGCTCTGCGTCATTACTATCGATACCAAGCAGCTTTGTACGAGAAGTAGCACCACGCAAGATGCTCATTTGCTTTTGCGTAACCTTAAGGTATTTAGACAAATATTGAATGAGCATTTTGTTGGCTTTACCGTCCTCAGGCCTAGCTTGCAAGCTAATTTGCAAGCCCCCTGAGGAATCGAGAGAAATCTTGTTTTCTTTGGCGCCCGGTTTGATTTTCACTTCAAGCTGAAGTTGCCTAGGCGCACGTTTAAGCCAGGATGGGCAACTCATAAGTCTCAGGAATATTTAACATACGATGATAACGTGCAAGACTTACCTCGGTTAGTGGCTGTCGTTGATCATCGAGCAAATAAGTATCTAATCCATCAGCAAGTTGCTTGGCCGTTTCATGCATAATCGTAAGGCGTTCAGCATCGATCGTTGGATTACCTGAAGATTGCATAAATAGGCAAAGACCTCTAGCACTAAAAGCCCCAATATTTTGTAAATCAAAGACCCCACTTGCTGTAGCTGCAGCCAAACTGCAAAGCACCGGACCTTGGCCATTAGGATACTGGTGGCGATGAAAAAGATGGCCTTCTCCAAAACGCAAACCAGCTGCCAAGACAGTTTGTAATAATTCATAACCTGCAAGTTGACGATTTTCCTTCGCGAGCAGAAACATCACCACTGATTGACCAGCATCACTGGTTTGGAATCCTAAGTGTTGCTTCTGCGGTTCCTCACCTCTCGGTGCTTTTGTCGTAACGTTTTGTATTAATGGAGCCTCCTGCTGATGTTCCTCATCGGGTAAATCATGACTAACTTTACGCACTGCTATAATGTCATCAAAATTTTTATTTTCCACTTGCCCCAGTGAGGGTTGATAGCTGATAGGGTTTAAGCTTTGACGCCTTGCTCTCATCAACCGCCCTATAGCAATAATAACTCCAATGAGTAACAGAACATTAAGGATAAGACTCCAATTTGCCTGCATGTTTAACTCCTCTATTAAAGAGCTCTAAAACTTAAGATGAGCTCATAGACAAGGCTTGTTCTACATCGACTGCAACGATGCGCGAGACCCCAGGTTCACGCATCGTTACCCCAATCAAGTGGTCTGCCAATTCCATGGTTATTTTATTGTGAGTAATAATCAGGAATTGTACGAATTGTGACATCTCTTTTACTAAACTACAAAACCGTCCAACATTAACATCGTCCAGTGGCGCATCTACCTCATCCAACATACAAAATGGTGAGGGGTTCAATTGGAAAATTGCAAACACCAAAGCGACCGCGGTCATAGCTTTTTCTCCACCAGAAAGCAAGTGGATGGTGCTATTTCGTTTCCCTGGAGGCTGGGCCATCACCAAAATGCCAGCTTCTAACAGATTATCACAAGTCAACTCCAATATGGCACGTCCGCCACCAAAAAGACGTGGGAAGAGAGCTTGAAAAGCGGTATTCACTTCATCAAACGTATTTTGCAGTCGCTGTTGTGTCTCTCTGTCCATCTTTGCGATTGCCGCATCCAGGGTGGCTAGGGCTTCGCTAAGATCCTGATATTGTTCATCCAAATGTTGTTTACGTTGTCGCTCGCTGTCATATTCTTCAATCGCTGCCAAGTTAATTGCACCTAAGCGTCTAATTTTTTCGCCAATCTCCTCTAAAGATTGTTCCCGCGCTGCCTGAGTCATTGTTGTCTGCAGATTATTTAATAGGTTATCCAGACTAACACCAAGCTCTGTCAAAGCTTCGATGACCCCGGAGGCTCTGACAGCAAGCGCTTGCTCCTGCATTTGTGCTTGTTGAATTTTTTCCTGCAAAAGCTGTGCATTTTTCTCTTCTGTGCGTACAAGAGCTTCAAATTCTTCTGATTGCTGAGTTAAAACCTGTAAATTATCCCGAGCATGGTTAAGGTGGGCATCCAATTCCTGATGTTTAAGAATTTTCTCATTGAGATCGCTGGTTAGTGTTTCCTCTGGAAGTTCAAGTTCCAGAAGACGAACAGATAGTTTTTCCATTCGCTCCTTAAAGGTTTCGAGACGCAACTGCTCGCGTTTAATGTTCTCTTCCAATTGCTGAGTTTTAAACTGTTCGCGATCATAAGCCAACTGTGCCTGACTCAGGAGTGATTTCACTTGCTCGAGAGCCTGCTGATGCTTTAGCAAGATTTCTTGCCAGCTGGTTTTTTGTTCAAGCAACTGCTTGCGCTCTGTTTCATATTGCTGCCCCTCATTCCGCGCAACATGCAACAATCGTTCGCAGTTTTCCTGCTCTTGCCCAAGCTCCTCCAAATAGCCTAAACATTCTTCATTTTCCTGAGCCAAGAGATTTTTCCTCATCTCTGCTTGCTGCAACACCCTTTCTTTATGAGTGATTTCCACTTCACTCATTCTGTATTCTTCATGGGTTTTTGCTAAAGCTTGTTTTGCTACCTCTAAACGTTGTTCTGCTGCCTTAAATTGCTGATGGTATTGCTCTCGCGTGATTTTTAGCTTAGACAACTCAGTTTTCGCTGCAACCAGCGCCTCATTTAAATGAGTCAATTCCTCTTGGCGAGACAGCAATCCATGTTGGTCATTAGAAAATGTTTTGGCAATTTTAACCCAGCCTTTGGCTAGCCAATAACCGTCAGCTGTGATAATCGATTCTGCGTCATCTAAGTGAGGGAGCAAAGACAACGCTTCATCCACATCATTGGCCGTATAAACGTTATCCAGGTTATGTAGCCAGCTCGGGTGAATACCCGCTATCTTGTCTATAAGACGAGAATAATTAGACGTTGTATTCTTTGATTGCGCTGATGTAAGGAAGTAAGCTCTATTTGTTTCTATCTCTCTAAGTTTTGGCCATAGATCATTTAAATTTTCACAAACTGTAGCTTGTAGAGCCTCCCCTAAGACAACTTCACAAGCATGTTGCCATTCTTTTTCAACGCTTATTACTTCAACCAGCCGAGGTTTTCCATGCCAAGAGTCAAGCGGGGTCTCTCGTGTATGACCCAAAGCGGTTTGCTGTGCTGCATGGATTGCTGCTTGCTTCGTACTTAGATCATGCAGATTATCCTGACAATGACGAACCTGCTCTTCAATTTCAGCTATTTTTTGACGATATGCTGCAATTTCTAAATTAACTTGTTGATGAATTTGCTCGTCTTCTTGGAGTTGTTTCACCAGCAAAGAACTGGATGTTTTTTGCTCGGCAAGTGCTTGTGTCAGATGTTCTAACTCACTAGAATGTTGCTCTTCTGCAATTTTTTCCAACCGAGTTAGCAATTGTTGACGGCGTTGATTTAAATGTTGCAAACGTACTTCTTCGATCTGAGTATTACGCAGAGCTTTATTGAGTAGACTCTCAATCTCATGGATTTTTGCATCCCAAGCAGCCTGTTCTTTTTGCGTGCTCTGGAGTGTTTTTTCCTTAAGAGAATACTCCTGTTGTAATTGCTGCAGATTGTCTTGCAGTTCTGCAAGCCGCTTCTCGCTGATTTGTATTAACTCGCTGTCTTGTTGAATTTGATTGTTTGTTACTTGCCAATCGCTTTGAACTTGCTGCTGATCTTGCTTTAGAAGCTTCCTTTCTCGTTGGTTTTGTTGAATAGAATCTTCCAGTCGCGCAATTTCTGTGGCCAATTGATAGAAATTCGTCTGAATTTGCTGAAAAATTTCATTGTCATTATGCAGTTTTTCACGAAAAACTGTGCTTTGTTTAAACGCTTCTGCGGCCTTTGCCTGGTGCTTTTCGTACTCAGCAAAAAGAGTTTTGATATCATTTTGCTTTGCAGTCTGCTCAGTCCTCAACGCTTTCCATTTTAGTGCCAAAATCTCAGCCTTGCATAAACGTTCTTCAGCCTTTAGCCTTTTAAATTGTTGGGCAGCTTTGGCTTGGCGCTCAAGCCGTTGCAATTGTTTATCTAACTCATCACGAATATCCGTCACACGTGCTAAATTTTCACGAGTGTGTTCAATACGAACAAGCGTTTCGCGGCGTCGCTCTTTATATTTAGAGATACCTGCAGCCTCTTCAAAATATGCCCTTAATTCTTCAGGTCGAGCTTCAACAATGCGAGAAATCGTCCCTTGTCCGATGATAGAGTAACCACGAGCTCCTGCTCCCGTCCCTAAAAATATATCAGTGATATCTCTACGTCGGCAGCGAGTACCATTCAAATAATAAGAGGACTCTCCATCGCGCGTGACCACTCGTCTTACGGAAATTTCTTGGTAACTTCCGTATTGGCCAGCCAAACGACCAAGGCTATTGTCGAAGATAAGTTCAACGGAAGCTTGGCCTACGGCTTTTCGCTGACTCGAGCCATTGAAGATAACATCGGCCATTGATTCACCGCGCAGATTTTTTGCTGAACTTTCACCCATCACCCAGCGCACAGCATCAATGACATTTGACTTGCCGCATCCATTAGGACCTACGACTGCTACTCGTTGGCTGGGAAAGGGGATGACAGTAAGGTCTACAAAAGACTTAAATCCGGCTAGTTTTAATTCTTTAAGCTGCATTGGTGGCGCAATAAAAATAAATTGGCGGAATTGTAACCTACAAGCAGTCCGTAGGAGAAGAATTGCTTGTAATGGAATGTAGGTTGGGCCTTGGCCGCCCAACATTTTCCGGGTTTGTTGGGCCAAGGCACAACCTACGATTACTTTTTTTCATTCACTGCTTGCTAAGCTAAGTAATAACTATAAAAATAGGTGAGCAACTCACCCCTGTAGGAGCTCGGATGACTCAGGATACAGAACTTAGGGATCTCATGCACTCCGTTGCCTTAAAAAGTCTTCAGCTATTGGATGGTTTAAGACAGCAACCTGTGCAAGTACCTGCCTTAATCAAGCAGTTTATTGATTTAACAACGGATTTCCAAACATTGTTAGCCGTTATTCTAAAAAATCCGGAACAAGTGTGGCAAATGCAAATGGCTTATTGGCAAGATGCTCTAAGTTTAGCGCAGGAGCAATTCAATCACTGGCTTGAAGGGACGCCAATGCCTATTGAAGATCGTCGTTTTAGCAGTGAAGAGTGGGTGAATAACCCGTTTTTTAACTTACTCAGTCAACATTATTTGTTAGCCAGTGAACACTTCAATTCACTTCTAGAGCATTTGGATTACGGTGATAAACAACTTGCCAAAAGGGTGCAATTTTTTGCCAGACAATACCTTGATGCCTTGTCTCCTGCTAATTTTTTACATACAAATCCGCAATTAATGGCCGAAACCATTCAAAGTAACGGTAAAAATTTATTGCTTGGTTTGCAAAATCTATTAACAGATATGGAATCAGGTTCATCACGTTTAATCATCAAGATGACGGATATGGATGCGTTTAAAATCGGTGAAAATATTGCGACAACTCCAGGGAAAGTTATTTATCGCAACGACATGATGGAGCTTATTCAATTCACACCGCAGACGGATCACGTAAGAAGCATTCCGCTGCTAATCATACCCCCGTGGATTAATAAGTACTACATTCTAGATTTAAGCCCTCATAATTCTTTAGCTGCTTGGCTTGTAAAACAAGGGATCACCGTGTTTATTATCTCTTGGGTTAACCCTGATGCAAGTTATGCGAAAAAAGGGCTTTATGATTATCTTAAAGAAGGCCCTCTGACTGCCGTTGAGGTCATCCGAAAACAGCTTCATGTAGAACAGGTGAATACTCTTGGTTTTTGTATTGGAGGTACTCTTAACGCGTGCATGTTGGCTTATTTAAAGGCACTAAAAGAAAATCCTATTCATAGTGCAACCTTTTTGGCATCGATGATTGATTTCAGTGATCCAGGTGATATCTCTGTTTTTATTGATGAACAGCAAATTCGTCGTATTGAAGAGGAAATGCATACCAAGGGGTTTTTAGATGGCCGTTTTATGGCGAGCACATTTAACTCTTTAAGAGCAAATGACTTGGTTTGGTCGTTTTTCATTAAAAATTATTTGCAGGGCAAAAATCCAGTACCCTTTGACATTTTGTACTGGAATGCCGATGCTACGAACATGCCTGCAAAAATGCACTCTCAATATCTGCGCTGGATGTATCTCCATAATAATCTAATCAAACCTGGGAAAATCCAGTTAAACCATGTGCCATTAGATGTTAGTCAGATCAATGTACCAACTTTTTTTGTCTCTACACAGAAAGATCATATTGCGCCATGGAAAACGACATACCGAGGTTTTCAAGCAATGAAGGGAAAAAAACGCTTTCTATTAGGGGGTTCAGGACATATTGCCGGCATTGTTAATTCACCTCCCTCGGAGAAATATGGTTTTTACCGCAATCTAAGTACAAACCAAACTGCTGACGAATGGTTGGCGAAAGCTACCCACCACCCTGGTTCTTGGTGGCCAGAATGGTTAAGTTGGCTTGAACAGCAATCTGGCGAATTCATCCCTGCTCCAGATTTTAGGCAATTACCGTTCAAAGCCATTATGGATGCACCTGGAAAGTATGTACATAAAACATATAAAGAGACCACTGAATCAAATTTAGTAACTGCGCCACAAACAAGCCTTGATGACCTTGTGACACCATCTTTAAAAGAAACTGAAGTGACTGAAGAACTAATTGCTTGACTCTTTAGAACACCGAATTACCGTGGTCAAGCCACGGTAATTCGTTTTTTTTGATTTGTTAATTAGAAAACTTGAAGATTGAGTTTTAAATAAAATAATAAGATAAACCCTTTTTGAAAAAATGCTTGACCCTTACGTTGCGTCATAGCTTAGCCTTTGCAGTAAGGAGGAAAAACGATGACCCAGTGGTTTGTTAAAGAGTTAAGTCAAATAACCAAAGTCTCTGTGCGTGCTTTGCACCACTATGATGCCTTGGGATTACTTACGCCCAGTATCAGACTCGAGAATGGCTATCGTTTGTACTCCGAAAGCGATTTATCAAAATTACAGCAAATTATCGCGTTGAAGTTCTTTGGCTTTAAATTGGGAGAAATCAAAACCTTGCTCGACAAGCAGCAAAATATCCTTGATAATTTTTCGCTGCAAGCCGCTTATTTGGAAGAGAAAGCGAAGAGTCTAAAAGAAGCTAGCCAAACATTAAGACGGATTATTGCCGATTGTAATCAAGATAAATCCATTCCTTGGAAAACAATTATTGAATCAATCGAGGTATTTCAAATGACGCAAGAATTAGAAAAATCATGGGCAGGCAAAGTACTTAGCCCTGAAGAGCTCAAAGACTATGTAAGCTTTGAGAGGGAATTAAAAACCCGAGAAGCGGAAAAACAACAGTTCGAAAAAGAATGGGCGGCGCTAGTTGATAAAATAACTTTACACTTAGATGATGATCCCGCCTCTGAAGTGGCTCAGTCTATTGGCAAGCGCTGTATGGAAATGGTCAATAGCTTGTATGGAAGACATTTTGCCGAACTTAAGCGTGCAATCTGGGAAAAAGGATTCAAGCAAGGGCAGATTGGAGAAGATCATTTGCTTTCACCTAAGCATGTTGATTGGTTAGATAAAGCCATCGATAGTTACTATAAAAAACGAATTTATAGTATCTTGGCGCAGGCGAAAGAAAATTGCTCTTCTAAAATCCTGCAACAGTGGAATGATTTAATGGATGAGATGTGTGGAGATTCTAGTGTAATGAGGGAAGAGATTTATCAAGCAGCATTAGTGGATGAAAACATAAGCCCCGCGGCTAAAGCGTGGTTAACCACCGTTTGGAAATCGTCATGGAAGCAGGATAATTAATAAACCAATAAAAAAGACTACCACAAACAACGTGGTAGTCTTTTTGCCACTAACAGAGGAAACTATTTCTTTATATCTGATTTATTTTTTACTTCTTGTACCAAAGCAAGCATGGTTTTTTCAATGATTTGAAATGATTTTTGCAAATAATCTAAAGCCTTATGGCCATTCTCTATTGCCAAATGAATTTGTTTCTCTACCAGCTCCTCGGGCTTCTTGACGTTGGTCAATTCCTCAGGTTTTAGGTAATTTAAACTTTGCATGGTTTTTACATTCAGTTCGGCGATAGCTTGAAAAGGTTCTTGCATTTTTTTTGCTACTTCGCTCCACTTCTCAAAGTATGCTTGTGTCATCTTATTTCTCCGATATGTTGCACTGCACAATAATAGATTAGTATCTTTTCACTATACGTGTCAAGAGCTTATGTGATTTTTTTTTGCGATGCAACATTGAAAACAGATTTCATTTGCAACGAAGAGAAGATCCTAAAAAAATCCTTGCCATTGCTTAAAGAGCTGTTGCATTTGTTCGTTCCAAAGATTTGTAGCTTTTTTATAGTCATTTAAATAAGGGTTTGTCTGTAGTAGCTTTTGCATATTGGCGAACATCTGCTCTAAGACAGATTTAAACGATTGACTCATTGGGTGGTTAGCGAAGGTGATTAGTTGACGCAGGATTTCAGGTGA
The DNA here is from genome assembly GCF_900187355.1 of Legionella lansingensis. Taxonomy (NCBI): domain Bacteria; kingdom Pseudomonadati; phylum Pseudomonadota; class Gammaproteobacteria; order Legionellales; family Legionellaceae; genus Legionella; species Legionella lansingensis. Next base: position 2,615,995 of record NZ_LT906451.1, read on the forward strand.
TAGGAATTGTGTAGCGCCGCTTTCCATTTCTACCAAAATTTGTAACAAGGTGGCATTGGTTATATCCTTTCCTGTTGTGGAATCCTCAACTTTAAAAGGTAACCCTTGAACCACATAGTGTTGCAATTCCTCAACAGTAATGTATTGGCTTTTTTCGGTATCATACAATCTGCGGTTCTTATACTTCTTTATCAATCTTGCCATATTCTCTCAATGCTTTTTTGCTGGTTTATTTTTGCTTGGGCTGTGTGCTCTCTCTATCCACTTTCTAAATGAGGATGTGGGAAGCGTAGGTTGGGCCTTGGCCCAACCTACGTTTTAATACATATGTAAGCCACCATTAATACTTAAGTTTGCGCCGGTGATATAACGGCTTCTCTCATCGATTAGGAATTCAACAACCCAAGCGATCTCTTCTGGCTCAGCCAAACGCTTAGCTGGAATTAGCTCAATGATCGCCTCCAAAATATCTGGTCTTATACCCTTCATCAAGCGAGTATTGACATACCCAGGGGAAATGCTATTGACAGTAATATTTTTGGACATAAGTTCCTGCGCAAGGCTTTTGGTAAAACCATAAATCCCCGCCTTAGAAGCAGCATAGTTGGTTTGAGAAAACTGCCCTTTTTGTGCGTTGACTGAGGAAATATTGATAATTCGCCCGCTTCCTTGGCTACGCATTTGTTCAACAACCTGATGAGTGACATTAAACATGCTATCTAAATTGACCCTTAAGACATCATCCCATTGTTGCTTAGTCATTTTAGAAAATACAGCGTCTTTAGTAATGCCGGCATTATTGATCAATACGTCAACACGTCCGAAGTCAGCAATAATCTCTTCAATAACCACTTTGCATTCATCAAAGTTAGAAACATCCATCTGACGATAATAGATATTGTGACCATTGTCCTGACCTAATTCAGCCTCCCATAAAGCAGCTTGAGGTTTAGAAACAATATCGAGTGCGATGATATGGCCATACAAGGGTCTTAATTGCTTAACGATGGCAGTACCGATATCACCTGTACCGCCAGTAATCAACACTACTTTTTCTTTTTGCATCCTGTTCCCTGTTTAAACCAGACACTAAAGTTTTTAAGACACTACACTACATGTATTGGCCGCCATTTACGTCTAAGTTAGCACCTGTAATAAATCCTGAGGAGGGGCTAGCTAAAAAAGCGACAGCATCTGCAATTTCTTTAGGTGTACCCAGTCGTCCGACAGGAATATGAGCAATGATGTTTTGTAAAACCTCTTCCTTCACTCCTGCCAACATTGGCGTTTCAATATACCCTGGGGAGATAGTGTTAACTGTAATACCTTTAGAAGCCACTTCTTGGGCTAAACTTTTTGTGAATCCAAAAAGGGCGGCTTTGGAAGCTGAATAGTTACATTGACCAAATTGCCCTTTTCGTCCATTAATGGATGAAATGTTAATAATTCGTCCATAACCTTTTTCTAACATTGCTGGCAGAATATTACGAGTTACATTAAATACGCTGGTCAAGTTGGCATCAATAACAGCCTGCCATTGTTGAGGACTCATTTTTTTTAAGCTGGTATCAACAGTGATCCCCGCATTATTCACTAAGACATCAATATGATTATATTTTTCAAGAATGAGAGATGCTAATTTTTCACAATCTGGAAAATGAGCGATATCAGCGTAGACAATATCAATCTCAAAACCTGCGGCTCTCTGTGCTAATTGCCAGCGTTTCGCTTCTTCATGATTCCCACCTTTAAAATAGCAAGCAATTACCTGATACTCAGCAGCTAAACGTTGACAAATAGCTGTACCAATCCCACCTGTTCCTCCAGTAACAACGGCCGTCTTTTCCATAAATAACATCTCCTTAAAGATCATGTGATTGGGAACTATCACTTCAAAGCAAAAGTAGCTGAATGTCAACTTTACCATGTCAGCATTATAAGTCTAGCAGTCAAATTGATGCTATGGTTTGCCCACCTCCACCCATTGTGTTCAGACCCTAAATTTTTACGGGGTGGGGAACATAAGCTTTTATTTGCTGGGCGAATTGTCTTAACACGTCTAATCCAGACTCCTCAGCTTGCTTACACCATTGCTGCAACGCCTCTACCAATTCTTTTTGTGAACTTGCTGTTTTTAACCAAATATTTTGCAATGATTGGCGAAACGTATAGACAAGACGTAATTGCTCTCGACTGGCCAGAAGTGTTTGCAGACGCGCCCTTGCCCGTGGAGTTAGCAAACTCTCCTGCAAGCGCAATAGACGTCCTGCTTTTTGGAAAAGATGCTTTTCTCTTTTGACCGATGCGGCACGTTTTTCAAGCTTCAAAATAGGGCGGACAACTCGCTTATAATACTGGGACATAACTTGGAAGCGATTGCTTACTACAGCTTTTACCGTTTCGAGATCAACATGAAGTTTACCTTCTTCTCTTGCTAATTTCGGTGGTAGTTTTTTAACCTTGGCTAATCCTAAAAAGGATAAACAGCGAATATATAACCAACCAAGATCAAATTCCCACCATTTTACGGAAAATTTTGCTGAAGAGGCAAATGTATGGTGATTGTTGTGTAGCTCCTCACCACCTATCCAAAATCCAAAGGGAAAGACGTTGGTTGCAGCATCAGGGCATTCAAAATTTCTGTAGCCCCAATGGTGTCCGATACCATTGACTACTCCGGCTGCATGCAAAGGAATCCACAGCATCTGCAAGGCCCAAACGGTAATACCGGGTAAGCCAAAAAGCACGAGGTCAATAATAAACATTAACAAAATACCTTTTGCGGAGAAGCGGGAGTAGAGATTTCTTTCAATCCAATCATTAGGTGTTCCATGAGAGTATTTGGCAATCATTTCCTTATCTTTAGCTGCCTCCCTATATAATTCAGCTCCTTCCCAAAAAACCTTTTTCAAACCCAAGACCTTGGGACTATGTGGGTCACCTTCCACATCCGTCGTTGCATGATGCTTGCGATGGATGGCTACCCATTCAGCCGTGATCATACCGGTAGTCAACCACAACCAGAAACGAAAAAAATGACTAATAATTGGGTGCAATGTTAAGGCGCGATGTGTTTGATGACGATGTAGATAAATAGTAACAGCGGCGATAGTAATTTGCGTTAGTATCAATATTGCTAACACATAACCCCAGAAAGACAGATTTAGAACACCATAAATCATATGGTTACTCCCCAATTAAATAAAATCATAGTAATGTTCCCTGGCGATAAATTCACAAGAACATTGCTTATATCATATCACAAATTGCACAATTCGCATTGCATCACCTACGGTTGTGAACGATAATTTAAATAACATGCTGGCTAGCTAGTGGTTTTCCACATAGGGACAACATATGAGCAACAAAACATTAGAGCCTTTATTTCAACAAATCATTCCTTTCTTAATTGCAGGGATTGCAATCGCATTAATCATCGCTTTATTTATCCTATTCTCATATGTACTGATATGGGGTCTTGTTATAGGGGGTATTCTGTGGTTAATTGCCGTGGTGAAACACTTTCTTTTCCCGAGCGCCAAAAAAGAGATAGCCAAAGGGCGTATTATTGAACATAGTGACAAAGATTAATGCCTGAATTACCTGAAGTCGAAACAACAAGACGCGGCATAGCACCCTTCCTCGTGGGTAAAGCCATCAAAAATATCGTCGTTAGACAGCTGCAGCTACGTCTAGCTGTTCCCCCATTAAATGATCTCTGTTCAGGTCAAAAGGTCAAAGCTGTAATACGGCGTGCCAAATATTTATTGTTACAGTTAACAAGTGGCCATCTGTTAATTCATCTGGGGATGTCTGGTCATCTGCGATTAATACAAACAGACGATGTTGTTGGAGCACATGATCATATTGATTTGCTATTAGAGGATGGCTACATGCTTCGTTACAATGACCCACGACGATTTGGTCTTTGGCAATATTTCACGGGTGATCCCTATCAGTATCCTCTTTTAAACCACTTAGGACCAGAGCCACTTTCTGAGGCATTTCATGCAGATTATTTAAGTCAAAAGGCTTTTAGAAAACGGCAAAATATTAAATCTTTTATTATGCGTAGTGATATTGTGGCAGGTGTGGGTAATATTTATGCAACCGAGAGTTTATTTTTTGCAGGCATTCATCCGCAAACCCCAGCTGGAAGTCTACAAGCTAAACAAGTTGCTAAGCTTGTTTATCAAATCAAGCGTGTTCTAGAGAAAGCAATCATCGCTGGAGGAACAACACTACGTGATTTTTTTTCGGTTGATGGTAAACCGGGTTATTTTTCCCAGGATTTAAAGGTATATGGTAGAAAAAATCTTCCTTGTTTCCATTGTCATCATATCATTGAAGTAGCCATCATAGCAGGGCGTAGTTCTGCCTTTTGCCCTCATTGTCAACCTTCATTAGACCTCTTGCATAACCGGTAGATTTTATTTGAGTGCAAGGCATCAATGTTTCGAGGAGCAGAGTTTACATGAAGTAAATGAGCACCGCAGAAACATTGATAACGCAGCAATAAAATAAAAGATGCGGTTATGCAAGAGGTTGTCCTGATGGTGAAAGCTCGCACTTTTACTGTGAAAGCCTATAAACATGAAGTATTATTCTTCATATTTTAATTTTATTTATCGAACCGAATGAAAATAAGCAAGTTGCGCACTCAATGGATAATTTTATTATCCGCTCTCTATACTGCCTTTTACTGTCTTTGTTCCACCTTAAGACATCTCACAGGCACAACGAATCGAGCATGGGTCGACAAAACCATTCATGCCTGGACCAATCACCTGCTCAACCTGGTTGGAGTCAAATGCAAAATTATAAACCCCCATAAGATCGAACCTAAACCAGGGGAAGCAACAATTATCATGTGCAATCATAGTAGCCTCTATGATATCCCCATTAGCTTTAAAGCCTTTCCGAATCACTCCATTCGCATGCTTGCTAAAAAAGAATTGTCCAAAATCCCCCTTATGGGAAAAGGGATGCAAGCTGCAGAATTTCCTTTCATTGATCGTAAAAATCGACTTCAGGCTATCAAAGATTTGAAGGCTGTCCGTAAACTACTGGAAAGTGGCATTGTTATGTGGATAGCGCCTGAAGGCACTCGCTCGAAAGATGGGCAACTTGCGGCCTTTAAGAAAGGAGGATTTATTACCGCAATTGAGGCAAAGGCAACCATTATTCCCATCGGTATCCGCGGAGCCTATAACATTTTGCCAGCAAGAACCACTCAATTTAACATTAATCAAACAGCCGAAGTGCACATTGGACAACCCATAGATGCCTCTCAATACACTCAGGAAAATAAGGATGAGCTCGTTCAGCGAGTTCATACAGCGATTGAAGAGTTAGCGGGAAAACATCCACAAACAATCAATAATTGAAACCATATCCAGTGGAATTCAGGGTAATAGCAGCTGCTAAACCAATATGTCTGGGATCAGAGGCTGCAGTGAGGATATTATTTTCCTTATCCCAAGTGATGGCTTGCATATCGCCGTAGTATTGTTTTAGGGCCATTAATTTGTAGCCCATTTTCTTAAGTTCGGCTTGTAACGCAGGAGAAAACGTCTCCGGTTCGAATTGTAGCCAGTCAGGTATGTATTGATGATGAAAGCGCATCGCAGATACCATGGATATCGCCCCTTGATAATTGTTAAAAACTAATGAAGCAAGTAAGACCATCGTTGGTATGCGACTACCTCCAGGTGTTCCAACAATAGCAACCCGACCGGGCATTTCCAAGAACGTCGGCGTCATGCTTGAAACCGGTCTTTTTCCAGGAGCAATACTATTTTTTTCACTCCCGACCAGACCAAAAACATTCCTTGCTCCAGGCTTTGCAGAAAAATCATCCATCTCGTCATTGAGTAACACCCCAGTTCCAGCCGCTATTACACTGGAACCAAATATGAAATTCACTGTCATCGTTGCGGAAACACGGTTGCCCTCTTTATCGATAATTGATATATGACTAGTATTGTCATTTCTTAGTTTAGTGATTTCTTTCCCTCCGAGATCAGGAGTAGCTCTATCCTTCAAAATTAGGCTTCTTAGTTGTTTTGCATTCTCAGCCGATAAAAGTCTCTCAAGAGGTATTTTGATAAAATCAGGATCTCCCAATGCTTGTTCTCGTTGCCAATATACTAAGCGCATCGCTTCAGTAAGATAATGCACCCATTGCGCTTTCGAAAATGCTTGCAGAGGATAAGCTGATAAAATATTTAACATCGTAATTAGAGCTACACCGCCAGCAGAAGGAGGAGGTGCGGTAATAATTAACATGTTGTGATAAGCACCTTGCAAAGGTTCACGAACCTTAATCTGATAGCAAGCAAGATCGTCTAGAGTCCAGATGCCTCCAGCCGCACGTACCGCTTTTACAAGTTGCTCAGCAACCTTACCCTTATAAAAACCATCATGACCTTGCTCAACTAATAACCGCAATGTTCTAGCCAAATCTGGTTGCCGCAGACGCTCGCCAATTTGATAGGCTCGCCCACTATTAAGAAAAACGGCTGCCGTGTCTGGGAAGCGTCGTAACAGCTGCAAACGATCATCCATCGTTGAAAAATAATTAAATTGATGATCGACAATAAAACCCTCTTCCGCAAGACGAATAGCGGGGGCAAGAGATTCCTTCAAAGGTAAGCGGCCGTAGTGTTTTGCAATGTATACAAGGGCCGCTGGTTCTCCCGGAATGGCCGCAGCTAATCCACCATTTAAAGAAAGACCTGGCACAGGATTGCCATCAGAACCCAGAAACATATCTCTGTGAGCAGCCAGAGGAGCTACTTCACGACCATCAATAAAAACATTTTTTTTCTCTTTCTCTAAATGGAGCAACCAGAAACCACCACCTCCCAAACCTGAGTGATAAGGCTCCACTACAGCAAGTACCGCGCTAACAGCCACAGCTGCATCGAAAGCATTGCCACCAGCAGCAAGAATTTCTAAACCAGCATTGGTTGCCAAAGGATGAGCAGTGGCTACAGCGTAACCAGGAGGTGGTCCAAAGCGATCATGGGCATGAATACTAGAGACAATTAGCAAAAAGAAAAGTATAAATTTAAGCATGCTCATACAGATTTGTGTTGCCGCTGCTGGAAAGCACGTACTACAGGGGGGGGCACAAACTGCGATACATCACCGCCAAGCTGGGCAATTTCTCGCACTAACGTGGATGAAATAAACAATACTTGCTCTGATGGTGTTAAAAATAAGGTTTCGATATCCTTTGAAAGTTTACGATTCATCCCCGCGAGTTGGAATTCATATTCAAAATCATTGACAGCCCGTAAGCCGCGTAAAATAATTCCTGCCTTTTGTTGGTGCACAAAATCAATGAGCAAACAATCGAAGCCAAGTACTACCACACCCGGCAAATTCCCTAAAGATTGTTTAATAAGTTCAATTCGGGTTTCTAAAGGAAAATAAGGACCTTTAGTCTCATTACTCGCCACTGCAACCACTAATTCAGGAAATATTTTCGAGGCACGTGTGATAATATCAACATGACCATTAGTAACCGGATCGAAGGTACCTGGATAGATTACTTTATGTTTCATTGTATTAAGCAACAAATTGCAATTTCTGGCAGTCTACCGTATTGTGCCTCGAAAAACTATACTCAAGAAACTTCAAAATGCTAGTTTTTGGGCAACTTGATTTTTATGACTACGACGCTTTAAAAAGCAAGTAATAGCTAGTCCTATTGCGAGTTTTTAAAGCGTCGTAGTCATAAAAAGCGATAGCTCATCTAGCATTTTGAAGTTTCTTGAGTATACTGCTCTGATAAAACCTTTTTCCTCACGAACAGGAAAATTTCCAACTTGCAGACTATTATAAGATGGAAACCCCACGATAAATGGAATTAGGAGATGCAATGACTGCTATTAAATCGACTTTATTCTGTTCATTCCTTCTACTAGCTGCTTGTGCCCCTCGTCCAGGAATGGAGGTACCATCTAACTTCTCAGGAAGTAACGCTGCTAATCCAGTGCCAGGTACAACAGATACTGGCAAAACTGAGACCACAGCTCAAACAACCAATAAAACAACAGGAATTGCAGCTACACCATCCACGTCCACAACAGCAGAAGCAACAAAGAGTGCCGCTACAGCTTCAGCCGCCGCTATTTCCTCTTGGGAAATCTCCGGCGCCATGGCTGCCCGTAGTAAAAATAAAGGTTGGAACGCTTCTGTAAATTGGATGCAACGTGGCCTTGGGCAATATCAGATTAGATTATTTGGCCCTCTGGGTAGTGGAACAGTAATTATTAATAAACAAGGAGGCGTTGTAACCTATCGTGACGGGCCCAAGTCTGCTTCTTCATCAAATGCAGATGAATTGCTTAAAAAAGAAACAGGAATCCGGTTGCCAGTGAACAACTTATATTATTGGGTAAGGGGGCTTCCTGCACCTGGTAATATTCAATCTGCCAAGCGCGATTCTGCCAATCACTTATTAGTCTTACGGCAAGGAGGCTACACGATTGAATATGGTCAATATAAAACGATAGGCAACGTGGCTCTACCTAGCTTGATAAGATTACAAGGCAATGGAGTCTTTATCAAATTTGTCATCAAACGCTGGAAGATCTAATATTATACCTGTTACCCAAGCTACTTTGGTCAGCTTGGGTATCCTTATTTTTTGCATCAAACATTCTATAAGGCATAATTAAAAAGAAGCTTTTTTCCCTATCAAAATTAAATCGATGATATAGTACAATGTTCGCCACATAAAATGTTTGACAAGGCTATAAATAGTTTGCAAAATACGCACGTTTGCAGCAATGCATGTTCATGGATGATAAACGAATCTACAACTTATTGGGGTGTCGCCAAGCGGTAAGGCACAGGGTTTTGATCCCTGCATACCTAGGTTCGAATCCTAGCACCCCAGCCACAATCTTGTTGATTCAAGTAAACAGACGGCAGAAGATACCCGGAAAGGATGCGTTCACCGGATCGCTCAAATAATAATTATATCTTACTGGCTGTCTTCTGCTATGTGTTTAAGTTACCTGAGTAAACTCAAATCAAAGGTTTTTTGCACATGTCAACGATGATGATCTTTACCGGCAATGCTAATCCAGAGCTTGCACTTAAAATAGCCTCTCACTTGCAGATCCCCATTGGACAAGCAACAGTTGGGACCTTCAGCGATGGCGAAACCATGGTTGAAATCCTCGAAAATGTTCGTGGTCGCGACATATTTATTATTCAATCGACCTGTTCGCCAACAAATGACAATTTGATGGAACTATTAATCATGGCAGATGCATTGAGACGGTCGTCTGCTGGTCGAATTACCGCGGTTGTACCCTATTTTGGTTATGCACGCCAAGACCGCCGAGTTCGTTCCGCACGTGTTCCAATCACTGCTAAAGTTGTCGCCGACATGATGGCCTCTGTCGGGATTTGCCGTATGCTAACCGTAGACCTTCATGCTGATCAGATTCAAGGCTTTTTCTATATGCCTGTGGATAACGTATACTCCACACCTATTTTGTTTGAGGACATCAAGCAGCAAAATTTTTCCAATCTCATGGTCGTATCACCAGATGTAGGTGGGGTGGTGCGTGCAAGAGCAATGGCTAAACAATTGAACGATGCGGATTTGTCGATCATCGATAAACGTCGTAGCGGCCCAAACAAAGCCCAAGTAATGCATATTATTGGTGAGCCAGCAGGCAGACACTGTATTATCGTCGATGATATTGTGGATACTGCCGGCACGCTCTGTTCAGCTGCTCAGGAATTAAAACGCAATGGCGCGATCAGTGTTAGAGCATATATTACCCATCCAGTTTTATCAGGACCAGCGGTAGAGAACATAACAAATTCTGCCTTGGACGAGGTTGTTGTCACCGACACAATTCCTCTTTCTGAAGCCGCAAAACATTGCCAAAAAATCAGAGTAGTTAGCTTGGCTGATATGCTTGCTCAAGCCATTAAGCGCGTGAATGTTGAGGAATCTGTAAGTTCAATGTTTGTCGATAAGATCTCATAACAAGTTTGAGCTTTTTTAATGTAATAGATCAGAGGGAATCTTAAAATCTTGTTACTTTTTAATTCAAATAAAAAAGGGAAGATGATTTCTTCCCTTTATCTTGTGCCGAGCAAAAAATTAATCTCTAGTACCAACATACTTGTCATCGAAGTAACGACGTAACTTAGTCCTCAATGTACCTCGACTGATTCCAAGCATAATTGCTGCACGAGATTGATTGTATTTGCAATGCTCCATTACAGCACGAAACAAAGGTGTCTCAACTTCTTCAAGGACAAATTGGTACAGATCAACAGGATCAGTTCCCTTGAGCTCGGCAAAGTATTTCTGCACTGATTGAGTGACACTCTCAGCCAGTGACATCGTTGCATCCCCAGCTTCATTACTGATTGTTGTCATTATTCTTAACTCCTCCTTTAAAAACGAGCATGTTACCGAATCGGCTAATCCATGGCAAGTCTAGACTTTGTAAAATTATTTTAAAAATCAGGAATTAGTCGTGAGCCCAGCGAACCAGGCTCATCTCGATAATCTTTTCCTTAAACTTATTAGAATTTCATCATTTCAGGGCTATAGGGCTTCCCATTGATGGTGAATTGACCCTGATTGAGGCTAACCTCAACAATATAGTCACTTCCTTGCTGGGCCAGTACACCATTTTGCACCAAAGTAGCCAATTGCTTATCAGCAAGGGCAACAGCCTGTTGTGACACATCACTGGAATTAGCCGCTGCCTGAGCCGTAGCATCGGTGCTATTCTGCGGCTGTATTTGTTGCGTAATTCCTTGTTTATCACCATCATCTTGCTGTCCTTGTGGAGACATCATTCTCTGTTTGATGGATTCAGTAAAGAGTTCTTTCACAACAACGGCAGGAACCTTTAACTTTCCATTACCCTGAACCCTTTGGATGATCTCAAATGGATTACTCATTTCCCCTTTTGGCAATGAAACCATCAAATTGCCTTCAATAGTCCCTTGCGGCATTACAAAATTCATCTCTGTAACTTCAAATTCAGCACCTTTGCTAAACAATTTCGGCAGCTCAGGCAACATTGCCAACATAGCACGTTGACGTTCGGCTTCTGTACCCTGTTGCACTTGTTGAGCTTGCGCATTCAATCTAGCTAATGCATCTGCATCAAGATTACGAATAGCAACCTCCAGGCTTCCAGGACCATAGGTTTTGTTATTTGCAACAATTTTCTCAATAGACGTTTTAAAATGGGAGTTAAATAACCCATTCTCTATATCAGAATCTGAGTGAATATCGAACTGACCCAGTTCAAATAGCTTTTTATCACTATCCATCACGACAAAAGACGGAAAAGATAAACTGGCATCACCAAGGAACAAACCCTTATCAGTTCTGTGCAAATTATATTCACTGGTAACGGTTGACATCTTGGTGTTCACTTGATCTTTTTTGAAGCTCAAACCATCAATGGTAATGTTGCCACCTACTTTGTCGAGATCTGAAGAAAAATTAGTTGAGGTCGACATCCCTAACCACTCAAATGTTGCATTACCTTCTTTTGCAAATAATTTAAATGCAGGCACCGACATATCGACATTGCTATTGCCTAAATAACTTACAAAAAAATCGATAACCACGGTTGGGCTTGTGGATTCACTGGTAAATAAGGTATTGAACTGTTGCGTATATTCAGCCGGCATTTTCAGGGCAGTATGCGCATAACCTAAGCCAAATTTTACACCTTTATCCGAGAAGATAACCGGGCCATGATAAATGGTAACTGGCATCTGCATCTTGTAATCTTGCGCAGGAGTAGTCTCAGTCTTACCGTTAGTTTGAGTCGTTTGCTCAGGGATATGGATATGCCAATTCAATGTTGCTGTTGACGTGAACCAGCCACGGTCATATTTGACAATTGTTGCAGCTAACCCATCTGATCGATTCACAAAATTGAGGCTTTCCTTCACTTTTTGCTCAGTAAGGTAGCCCATACCATAATAAGAGCCGAGGACTAGGACGGCTAGAATAACCACTAATCCTATGAATTTTTTCATATTATCTCCGTGTTAGGTGTTCGCCTCTTGAATAAAAAGAAATATACAGAGGCACCGCCCCTAATTAAAACATGAGATTAACTAACTAGCAAAGACATTCGGAGAAAAAATCATTATCTGTTTAGGACTTGGCTAAACTGTCATTAAGTTAAGGATTTTTTCTATTCTCGCACTACCGCTCCCGGACCAGAACCGGATCAGACCGCAGCACCCATACCAGACTAACATGATGGATCCCGCGGGGATTTGAAATCGATTAACTTAATGACCAGAGGAGCCCTTGGTTTGGGGTTATGCTTTGCGAATGGGCTTACAGTAAGTTTCTTTGACTGTAAATGCCAAAATTAAAGCGACCAGAGAGCAAAGAGGCAAGATTTTTAAACCTGCCTGAAAATCTGAGAGTAACAGGGTTTCAACATTATAGGCTCGAGGACCTGAGGCCAAATCCACCAATCGACCAACCAATGGTTGCATCAAAGCCCCCACAAAAATGGAGATCATGTTGGTAAAGGCAATAGACGTACCAATAACATTACTTTCATGTATCTCCGTTGACACAGCATAGGCAATAGCCACGCCTGTATTAGTGATACCAAAGACGAAGAAGATAACGTAAGCCAGTGTTCTGTCGATATGAGGATAAAAAACAAAAATAGAAGTTAATGCAACACCAAATAAAGCAGAAAGTATCATCAATGGCTTTCTGCGTCCCATTTTATCTGATAACCAACCTGACAAAGGACCGCTAATTCCCCAACCAATGAAAATTAAACCTGTTGCAAATGCAGCCGCATGAGCTGTTAAACCTCGTCCATATTGCAAATAAGCAGGTCCAATAGCTTCACCGATAACGGCAGTAGGACCAAATAAAAATCCAGCATATAGTGCATTCAACCAAGTTTGACGATGAGTAAGAATAATACGTAAGCTGCGAAGAATGCTTAATCTTACTTCGCCTTCGCTTTTCTTCATTTCATGCCGTTTTTCCCCTGGCTTATCTTGCACAAATTGGTACAAAAGACCGGCAAGGGCAATAAACAAAAAGGCAATGATGAGCATGCTATGGCGCCAACCAACGTTTGCTACCAAAAATGAAACAGGAGCTTCTCCTGCGGCTGCTCCTAACATTCCTAAGGCTTGCGTCAAACCAGACAATAAACCCAGCATGACAGGAGGAAACCAGGAGGTTGCCAAGCGCAAGGAACTCACAAAGGCGAATGCCGCACTAAAACCAATCAACATTCGTCCGACCGAAGCCATAGCCAGACCATCAGCCAAACCGAATACCCCACAACCAAGCGCAGTAATTAATGACATCACCGTAAGAATGGCACGAATACTCAAACGGTCAACAGTGAGGCCCACTGGAATTTGCATTAAAATATAAGGGACATAGAATGAAGCGGTTAAAATACCAAAGCCAGCTTCATTAATACCAAAATCTATTTGTAAACTACGGTGCATAACCCCTGGAGCTACTCGCGCCATGTAGTCGGAAAAGTAAAAAGTTGCTGCTAATCCCCATACAAGCCAAGCAAAACCCAATTGATTAACGCGATTTACTTTTGTACTCTGAGACATTGCTAACATATTCATAAACTTACTCGTTACCGTTTCCATCCTAGATGAATTTGGAATAAATCATAAAAAACAGTAGGCTGGTCATTAAATTATCAAAATTCAACCTACATTATACTGTTACCGTTAATTATTTCAACACATTGCTCATATAGAACTTAGGGAACGTCCCTAGCTTTTGCAGAATCTGTGATCACCTTGCTTCCCTGCAGTAATTTTCACTCCACTTGTGTATAATTTTTGTTTTTCTCACTTGGTCATCGAATGAACGAACTTGAGTTAGCAATCAAAAAGGCTTTGGATTCTGCAGGAGGAAGTGTGGAAGCAAATAAAGCCTACCTGGAATTTATCAAAGCAAATTTTATGATTCCTGTTGATAAAAATTCAAACCCTGAGCAACCGGAAGTCCTTTATTTCGAACAAGACGGACAATTTTTTTTACCTGTCTTTACGAGCAGGGAATATTTCGATAAATGGGCTCAAGATATCAGCACCCACATCAACATACTTATGCTTTCAGGCGTCGATCTATTAAAAGGGATAGGTGAACAAGTGACCGTTTGCCTAAATATTGGCAGCCCGATTTATAAAGAATTTAATCCCGCTGAATTAGCGAGAATGAAAGGAATGGTACTGAAATTATTTAAATAGGAACATTTCCTGTTTGCGTTAGATGTCAACCAGACTACAGATGAGTAAATAAAAAGGGTAAGTTCACACCTACCCTTTTTCATTTGGTCTGACTTAGTGATTTTTAACCTTGGAATAAGTCTATGCAACCAAATCCAGAACCTGGTAGCCAACAACTGCGGTGGCAGCAATCGCCCCAGTAATTTTTAACATCTTGGTGAGAAAGTTGGCACTTACCATATTTCCCAAAGAATGGTACACCTGATCATTTGCAGCGTTCTTTTCATTTTTCTCTTGTGTAACCATTAATTCAGCAAGGTCGAATAAAGGCTTTTCACCATAAAATCCTGCCCACCAACCTTCAATCCAGTGTTCGTATTCTTGAGTGCCTTCGCGATATGGGTTTGCTTCTTCACCAATCTCAGCCAGGGCACACTCATAACCATAAGCGTAGCATTCTTCAAGATTTGGGTGTTCAATGTTGAAGCGTAGCTTTATGTCTGGTAACAACGAAGTTGTATCGTTCATCTTGGTACCCCCTTCTAGCGTCTTCCAATACGCTATCTTTATTTTCAGTTAAAAGTGCTTTTCCTTTTAGCCAACCAGCACTTCATTAATCCTCATTCTACGACTACGAACCTCTTCGTGCCTTTGAATGCCCCTTTTTTACTCTTTCTTGACAAAATTGTTACTTAGACTGTGATCGCTTAACAAATGAGTTTCTCATTCATAATGCATTTATGGTGCCAATCGACAATGAACCCATTGTCCCTTCTTCTTGTAATAAAAGATTCTGTCGTGAAGTCTGTTATCGCGGCCTTGCCAAAATTCAATTTCATCTGGAATAACAAGGTAACCACCCCACTGTTTTGGACGTAGTAGGGGTTTTTGTCCATATGTTGCAATGAGCTTATTCAACGCTTCTTCAAGGCTGCTTCTATCTGGAATCTCCTGACTTTGTACGGAAACGATAGCACTTAACTGACTACTTCGTGGTCGTGAATAAAAATAGTTATCGGACTGTTTTTTGCTGGTACGTTTGACTCGACCGCGGATCCGAACTTGGCGAGCCATCCCGGGCCAGTAAAAATTTAGCGCGGCATAAGGCGTATGAGCGAGTTGTAATGCCTTGGTACTTTGATAATTTGTATAAAAAATAAAAGCCTCATGCTCTAAGCCTTTGAGCAAGACAACGCGCGAATCGGGGAAACCTCTGTCATCTACAGTGGAGAGAACCATCGCTGTGGGATCAGTCGTCTCTCCAGGTAAGACCTCCTCGAACCATTGTTTGAATTGCGCAATAGGGCAATCAGCTACTGATTCTTCTGATAACGATAACTCACCATATTCGCGACGGATATCTGCCAAGGTCTGCCAATGATTCATTTCTTATTCCGCCTTCGGTTTTGTTTTAGGATTGAAAATCTTAATCGAAGAGAGCTGTTTTTGACATACAAAAAAATCGGTGTTTTGATTGTCAAATGAATATCCTATATTTTGTTTCCTAAGTTGATTTTTTCTACTGCTTCTTTAGCCTGTTTCAAAAGTTCATCCTTTATTGCATTATCATGCAATCTCTCCTCTCCTCCAGCATGTGTCTGATCTAACCCAGATAAAACGTTGTCTTTTGTTTCATTAAAATCCAAATGTCCATGTCCTGATGCTTCTAAGAAATCTAAAAAATGTATGCCAGGCATCATCACAAGTCGTTCATCATTTGGACTTGGCGGCTCGCCCCCATAAAATTCTTTTAGATTTCTAACCAAGGAAGCATGAAAATTTTTTCTTGTATAAGAATCTATACCAAATATGTGAATATCTGGGGCAGTCTTATCGTTATGATGGCCAAATAGGTGTGTTGTAGAAATGATTAGGGAACCGTTCTTGTTTAGGAAAAAAACATCTGTATCTGAATACAACCCTTCGTCTTGAACCATATTCGTCATTCTTAAAAGATCTGAAGCAAAAACAGAATCCTTCGCATTCTTAGTTAACTTTACCTTTCCAAGAATATTCTGAATAAGGGTAACAAGATAAGGATCATCTTTTTTGTCAGACAAACAATCATCAATGACTTTTATTTTAACCCCATGCTCAGATAATTCTTTTATCTTGTCGCTGGAACCAGCCAAGCATTTTTCGTTAATAAAAAATATAAGACTATCATCAGGCCTAACTTTTCTTTGGAAAAGGAGGCGATTATGAATTTTGTCCGGAATGATTCCATCAGTGAACCCAAATTTTTGCATGTTTATTTAATGGGATAGGCATGATTACTTCTTAGAGTTCTATTTGTCTACTCATTATAACCGCCTGCAGAAAAGCGCTATAGGATAAAAATTAAGTCTTTGCGAGCGCTAGCGAAGCAACCCAGATCGATCGTTTGCACAAAGAATATAGATTGCTTTTTGTTCGCAATAACGGCAATAAAAAAGTTTTGTCCTGTGCAAATGCAGAAATAAAAAAATAAATTCCTTAATGTTTCCTTAAGGATAATCTTGTACTATTAGCATGCGGAAATGCATACTTAAGAAACAGGATGATTGAATACTTACGACGATTATGGGGATTAGGTGGATTAATCGATGGTTTTAAAGAGCGCGATATCGCACGCCTCTTAAAGAATCTAAGGGAAAAAATTCTCACTACTCTTCAGCAGACCTATTTTAGTCATTATGCAAAACCTTTTTTTGCCGTGGTGAACAGCGAAGGAGAGCCTTTTACCGACTTTGCCAATGAACCCAAGCAAATCATCCAAATCAAGCAATTGCTGAATGCCATCTATCACGCACAATTAGCCTTTAAAGATTTACAATCCGTTAATCTGAGCAATATAAACGAATTATTCGAAGATGTTGGAAAATCTTGGGAAGCGCTAGACCATGCCTACAAAGCTAGCCAACTTATAACGCATCTTGATATTGATTTTAA
Organism: Legionella lansingensis; assembly: GCF_900187355.1. NCBI lineage: Bacteria > Pseudomonadati > Pseudomonadota > Gammaproteobacteria > Legionellales > Legionellaceae > Legionella > Legionella lansingensis. The sequence continues at coordinate 2,633,185 of NZ_LT906451.1, forward strand.
TGAAATTCTTGGTAGTGAAATCAAACAACAAGTCATCCAAATCTTTGCACAAATAATAAAACATACCGACAAGAATACTAATGCAGCTGTAGAGTTCACATCCGCTCTGAAAGATAATGCAGATTGGTTCCAGATCATCACACGAGTAAAGGCTCATATCGATAAGCATACCCGTTCAACTGCAGGGCTCACATCCTCCTTGAAAGATTATCCTGTTGGTTATAATGCAGGCTGGTTCTCTGGCGTTGCCATCGATCAAATGAGGCCTAATGGGGGAAATTACGATTATGATTTCCTTGCACATTTTGGAGCTGTTTTACCTGGCTATATCCAACAGTTAACGCTTAAGCTGCAGGAATTTGCCCCACAAATTTCTACTTATCAACCAACCATTGATAAGGCGAAACTTGGGGACTTACAAGAATCAGCGTTTAAATTATTAAAGTCTATAGAAAATCTCCAGAGTGGTGATATTTTTATCTCATTTAAGGCATTGAATTACATAAAGATCATTCGACATATCTTTACTCTCTCCATGAGCACTTTGGAGCAGATTGGTTACATGAATGAATCTTCCCAGGAGGTCGTTCGGTACAATTTAGGACAGTTAAAACATGTTTACTTACCCGCTTTATTTGCTTTAGTTGATCGACTTGAGGATCAGGCCCTACTTCGTCCCGGTACACTTACAACCCCTTTAATGAACCAAATTAAACCCTGGTACGAGCTTCTAGGAGTCTATGCTTCTACAATTGTCAATTTCTCGGCAAAGGGAAAGGAATTATTAACCCTGGATGATTCGCGTTTTAATGAAGCTCGGCTTGAACAAACCCGACAACGCATTTCTACTGCACAATGGGATTTAACAAAACACAATATAGCCGAGCAAGCACTTAACGATTTCTTTGAGGTTATTGAAGATTCTTCATTTGCAGGATATTCCCTTTTGAATTTGCCAAAAGAAGACAAGCAATTTTTGGCCAATAAATACCAATTCTTGCACCCCTACATGAAGATTATTGCTCCAGAATTGGCCAATCTTATTCTCAGGGACTTATCAGAAGAAAATACTTGGGGCCGCCAAATCGTGAGACCATGGCACTGGATTAAACGTCAAGCTGGCCCTCTAGCTCTCACCACATTAATCGCTATAAAAGCAAAGTTGCAGACCGAGCTATCCAAGGACAAGGCTACGCATCTATTTCATATTAAACTGAATAAAGACATTTTGCGTTTTGTAGAAGAGTCTGAAAAGCATGTCTGTCCTTACTCTGGCGAGTTACCCGATGCAACCTTTAACGAAGCAAAAATTTTAGGCATTGACCCAACGTCTTCTGTGCAACGACTCGCGTTTCGGCAGACGCCAGCAGGTTTCTCACTAAGCAATCCCGATGATTTAACACTTGAGCAAGCAAGAAAATTGCATGCGTATCATAAGACTCAACATTTAAAACTTATAAGAGCACAAGGCGCATGGAATAAGTTTATAAAGCTATTAGCACACGAAAACGTCTATTCTGGCGAGAACATTGAACTATTACTCTATGGTGAAGATATTAATTCAGCAAGAAAAGCTAAGTTACTTCGCTTGTATCGCCAATTTCAGCCTTATTTTCTAAAAAGCTTTACTGACTCTGATCGAGCTAAAGCGCAAGATCAAGCTATCATCGCGAGCTTGTCTGAAAAACCCTTACTGATGACGAGAGCTCCAAAAGCAAATTTAGCTACAGCTCATTTCTTTACTCAACAGCGCATTGATCTGGTTAACGCCCTATTCATCTCTTTAGAACCGTTTAAAACCGTTCATGCTAAAAAAGCCAAAATTTATGCCAAGGTGGCTGAAAAAAAATATATTTCCGAGGTAAACGCCACGATATTAAGCCCAGATTATACAACCAACCCAAGAGCTCATTTCGCACTCAAACATACGGAGTACTCTAAGACCATTGCAGAGTATAGGGCTTCTTTAATTCGATTGCTAGGGGATGACTATGACCTCTCTTTGATGTCCATCACTTCATTCGATAAATTGGATACAAGCAAACTAGACAAAAAACCTTATCTTATAAAAGATGATCAAGGCAAATATCAAATTTGGGGATATAAAGAAAATAAATGGCAACTTACAGATATTGGCGATTTAGAGATTGACTTTGCATGGAAAGAGGGTCAAACCGTCTTCATTTCACCTAAAGATGAAATTTACAGTACATTAAAAAAAGCACACACCCGATTGCTAGATGTTTTCGGTAAAACCTTTAAAGAAAGATGCATACCCGCTGCTACAGGCATTCCTTTTCCTGAATTGATGGACCAGAAAACAGCTCTAATTGAACCAAAACAAGTCATCGGGATAAAACGAATTTTTAATAGTCTTTATCATCTTGAAAACGTTTGTCTTGAACTTGAAAAATTAGATGACCATAGTATAAAGCTCGTTTACCTTCGTCATCTCCTTCTGGTCAAAGGACATGCACAAGAGTTACTTGAATTAGCTAAAGAATTAGCAACTGACCCACACTTCTCCCTCTTAGCTACGGAGTTAAAAGACAAGGCGTTGATGGTATACAAGACCTTCATGGAGCAAAAGGAAACGTATGCTGTAGATAGCGAAGAAGTGCACCTACCGGAACCACAATACGAAGGTAAAAAGATAAAATATGGTAGTCTTTGGCATACACTGCATACATTTATGCTTGTGCCTGAGCATATTGAAGCCACCTTGCATAACCAACCGCTTTCGGCAGAAAGCAAATTGAGAGTCAATACCCGCACCAAGCAGATTACAATCAATATCGAACGCATCATTGAGGATTCAAATTCTTATTTTAAGCTATTCCTCGACAGCCCTACGATGTATAGCCTTTACAAGGAATTGCAGCAAAAACTTAACGATTTTACTACCACCTCTCGTACAGCGGTGCTCTCGCATTTGGAAGAGTTAAACACAGATTTGTTTGTGCGCATGCTCATAGAAGCGGATCAATGGGAAGACAAATTAGGATTAACACCAGGACTGTTGGCTGGCCCCTTGAAAGCGCTTTTGGATGAGTTCTATAAAGGGTTATTGGACCCTCTTAAGTTAGGATCTCAAGACCACATTTACTTTATAAGCACCCTTGTCCCTATCTGCCATCGAATTGAAGCAGCGCTTGCCCGGCAAAAAGCGGCGCAACGACGATTGCTGCCACCCGAATTGGCCCATGTCAAAGTGCTAACTCATGAACTCGATACGAGAAATTACAACTTACCCAACGTGTCTCTGCGAGATAGGTATGTTTTAATCAAGAACCTGTTTGATGCCATCAACAAATATAATGATATCGTGCATGGCCATTCTTCTCTCTCACCGTTAGCGATAAGCGTCGTAGAAAAACGTCTTGCCAAGCTCTATAAAGCAGCAGCACCCATTTTGAATGAAGCATATAAAGAACTGAGATTAGCACCTGAGCCGGTAGATAAAAAAGACAAAACCATTGAAACGTTTCTGCGCGACAGTCTCAAGCAAAGTATCGCTGATAGAACCATTCAACCGGAGCAGGATCCGGCCATAGTCACCTTCGTAAACATTGCACCCCGATCAGGAGAAAAATCAGACCCAACTTCATCTGAACCTTCTGCGACGACAGGAAATACTCCACAAGAAGCAAAAGATTCTACAACCAGTATTGTAAAATTGGTGAATGCAGTCCTACTTCATTACAAAGGTTTACAACATTCCACCCAGTTTGAAATAGATACAACCGAGGAAAGAATAGCCTACCTGGAAAAGCTAAAGATTAAACAGCAAGAAGCAAGCAAAAAATTTATTGCCGAGTACACTAAAAAAGCCTATGAAAAACAATTTAAGGCATTAACTTCAAGATATATCGGTCTCTTGCATATGAGAGATGAGTATAATCAAGCCCTAAAAACTTATCTGAAAGCTGAAACTGATATGATACTGCGACAAGCCCAAGATGCTCAGGATATCGATAAGGCTGTTGTCATGCTATTAGAAGCAGCAACAAAACGGTTTGATCGGGCCAATTTTGCAAAATATCAACAGCTGGAAGCTATCCGCGCCTGTCTAAGCCAATTTGACACCTATTTCACTGATGTGCAACCCCTTGTCAATAAAGGGGAAGCGTTCTTTGAAAATAAAACGACCTTATTAAAAAAGATTGATATCATTACTGAATTAAAAAGGATAGCCGGCAGTGATAAATCCGTAGACGATCGCATAGAAGCGATTAAAACAGCGATTACAACAAAAACAAAAATTAATGAAGTGTCCTTCCAGGTTGATATGCTTGCACATCAGCATTATGATACCTTGACTTTTGCCTGGTTAGCCCAATGCATCGTCTCTTTGCTATCCACATTGGGGATCTACACCCCTAAAGATAAAGCTCTGACTGAACGCCTGCAGCGAGCAGTAGAGAACCCAAGCTCTCTGGGCCTATATCGCTTTGGTTGGTTTAGTCGAAGAAATGATGACGCTCGTACGTATGAATTACCTCCTCCTATTCTTCCTGACTCAGATCACGAAGATCCACATCCTGTTGGCCTCTCTAGCGTATAGAATGATATATAAACAATATTTCATCTTAATTTTTTTACTAGGACTGATCATGCCCTCTACGTACGCATTAGAAATTGTTACTCTTGAAGATAATAAGCATAAGCAAATTCTGACTACCCCCACCAAGACGGTTGCTTTTCCTTTAAGCGCGGAAGATTTAGCGTTGATTGAGAATATGAAGAAAAAATTATTTGAACTCGGTGGCGTCGGGCTCGCCGCGCCGCAAGTCAATCATAATAAACAGATTATCGCTGTTTTCATTCCTGAGGAAGCCGCCCTGCTCAGAAATAATGTTCACCCTTATCCAATGCATATTCTAATCAATCCCTCTTATGAAAGCGTTGAAAGTACCTCTAAAGTAGCTGATTATGAAGCCTGCTATTCTGTAAGCAGCAAAGCAGGCAAAGTGCCGCGTTATCAACAAATTGTTTTGAATTTTTATGATGAACACGGCAAAAAGCATCAAACAATAGAAAGCGGATTTTATGCCAGAGTCCTGCAACATGAAATTGATCATCTTAAAGGCATTTTAATTACCGATCGTCTCACATCCGATTGTGTCCAAGGCAGCGTCGAAGAGATGATGGCCATGCGTCGTAATGAATTAACTGAGAGTCAGAGAGCGGTGTTTGATGAGGTAGTCAAAAAAAAGTTGAAGAAATGAGAGAGAACGCGCAACCGAATTACCGTGGCTGGACCACGGTATCCAGCAATCTTCAATGAACTATGGATACCGTGGTCAAGCCACGGTAATTCGGTTTTTTTTGCTTTCAAAGAGATAGCGAGATGCAAATAAGATTCAGAAGGAACTTATATTGTCTTACCAACCAGTCACCTCTGCAATAGCATCCCCCAAATCAGCAGGAGAACGAACCGTCTTTACGCCTGCCGCTTCAAGAGCCGCAAACTTTTCTGCCGCAGTCCCTTTTCCACCAGCAATAATTGCACCGGCATGTCCCATACGCTTACCCGGAGGAGCTGTAACGCCGGCGATGTAAGAAACAACGGGTTTGCTTACATTCGATTTGATAAATTCGGCCGCTTCTTCTTCTGCGGAACCGCCAATTTCTCCCACCATAATAATGGCCTCCGTTTGCGGATCTTTTTCAAACAAAGCTAGCGCATCAATGAAACTGGTACCTGGAATGGGATCTCCACCGATACCAATACATGTACTTTGACCAAAACCCTTGTCTGTTGTTTGCTTGACGGCCTCATAGGTTAGCGTACCAGAGCGAGAAACAATGCCTACTTTCCCGGGAAGATGAATCGATCCAGGCATAATACCAATTTTGCATTCACCTGGGGTAATGATTCCTGGGCAATTGGGACCGATTAACCGAGCTTGAGTATTGTTTTCCAAGTACACTTTAACCTGTAACATATCAAGAACAGGAATGCCTTCCGTGATGCAAACAATAAGCTTAATACCCGCGTCAGCTGCTTCAAGAATGGAATCTTTGCAGAACGGCGCCGGAACATAAATAACACTCGCATCTGCTCCTGTTTCTCTTACGGCATCACGAACGGTGTTAAACACTGGAAGACCAAGATGTTTTTGTCCACCCTTTCCAGGAGTCACCCCACCCACCATGCGAGTTCCATAAGCAATGGCCTGCTCAGAATGGAACGTGCCTTGCTTGCCAGTAAAACCTTGGCAAATTACTTTTGTTTGTTTATTTACTAATACACTCATTGCTAGCCTCGAATTTTGTATATAAAGTGCTTATTTGAAAGCTTCCCAACTAATCATTAGGCAACCGCCGCCACAATTTTCTTCGCAGCATCTGTCAAACTGTTTGCTGCAATCACATTTAGAGCACTCTTGTTTAGAATTTCAGCACCTAATTGAGCATTATTCCCTTCGAGACGCACGACAACGGGAACTTTTACGTCAACTTCTTTCACAGCAGCAATAATACCGTCTGCGATTAAATCACAGCGCACTATTCCACCAAAGATATTTACCAGAATACCCTTTACATTTTTATCAGAAAGAATAATTTTGAATGCTTCACTTACTCGCTCTTTCGTAGCGCCACCACCGACATCAAGGAAATTAGCCGGTTCTCCACCATGCAGTTTAATTACATCCATTGTAGCCATGGCAAGCCCAGCCCCATTGACCATACAACCAATCTTGCCATCGAGCGGGATATAATTTAATTCCCAATCAGTCGCCTTGTTTTCACGATCATCCTCTTGGGTTGTATCACGCATACTTTTTAATTTCGGTTGACGATATAAGGCATTGGCATCTACATTAATTTTGCCGTCCAGACAAAGCAAGTGGCCGTTCTTTGTAACGACCAAAGGATTAATTTCGAGAAGACTGAGATCGCATTCCATAAACATTTTCCCCAAAGCAATCATGAGTTGGGTAAATGCTTTAATTTGCTCATCAGTTAATCCCAATTTGAAACCAACTTCGCGGCACTGAAAAGGCATAACACCAACGAGTGGATCAACCACCACTCTGAAAATCTTCTCGGGTGTTTCATGCGCTACTTTTTCAATTTCTACCCCACCTTCAGTAGAAGCCATGATGACCACACGACGAGTCGATCTGTCTACCACAGCACCAAGATATAACTCGCGCTCTATATCACACGTTTCTTCGATCAGTACAGCATTAACAGGTTGGCCATTGGCATCGGTTTGATAAGTTACGAGACGTGTACCAAGCAATGACTTGGTTACTGCCGCTAATTCATCTTTCGTAGACACAATCTTCACACCCCCAGCCTTTCCTCGACCACCAGCATGCACTTGTGCCTTTACAACCCATTTTGGTGTTGCTAATTGCGTAACTACTTTGATCGCATCATCCACGCTATAAGCAACTTGACCATGGGGAATTGGTAAGCCATAACTCGCAAACAATTGCTTGGCTTGGTATTCATGTAAATTCATCGTTAGTACCCTTAAAAAGCAAAACCCGTCAACGCGGGCCTTGCGGTTAAACATCGTTTAATCAAACGTTCAGCAATAATCTTGCAGGATCCTCGAGCAATTCTTTTACGCTGACTAAGAATTGTACTGATTCACGGCCATCGATTAGACGATGGTCATAAGACAACGCCACATACATCATGGGACGGATGACTATTTGTCCCTTCTCTACAATGGGACGTTCCTCAATTTTATGCATCCCCAGAATACCTGTCTGTGGTGGATTGATGATTGGAGTCGCTAATAGCGAGCCAAAAACACCACCATTAGTGATAGTAAAGGTTCCACCTTGCATTTCTTCGAGTGCTAGTTTTCCTTCTCTGGCCCGAGTTGCAGCGTCACCGATGGTCTTTTCAATATCTGCCATGCTCATTTGATCAGCATCCCTGAGCACAGGAACAACTAAACCACGATCAGTAGATACTGCAATGCCAATGTCATAAAAACCATGATAGACAATATCCTGACCGTCAATTGACGCATTGACCGCAGGAAAACGTTTTAACGACTCTACAACGGCTTTGGTGAAAAACGACATGAAACCTAACTTCACGTTGTGTTTTTTCTCAAAACTGTCCTTGTATTGATTTCGTAAGTCCATGACTGCTTTTAGGTTGACTTCATTGAACGTTGTCAACATAGCAGCATTATGCTGAGCTTGTACCAAGCGCTCGGCAATTTTAGCCCTTAATCTCGTCATTGGAACTCGGCGCTCTTCACGTTCACCCATAGGCATTTGTGGTCGCTTTTCCGGGGTGGATTTTGCTGTTTTCTCGCGATTGGTCTCAATATAGGCGATTACATCTTCCTTAGTAATCCTGCCATCTTTACCTGAACCTGAAATTTGACCGGGTTGCAAATCATGCTCTGCCAACATTCTTCTTACTGCTGGACCGGCAGCTTTTTCCTCTTCTTTTTTCTTCTCTTGTGTCGGGCCTGGTTCTTTCGCTACAGGTTTTTCTTGCTTGGCAGGCTGTTCACCAGTAGCTGCGCCTCCATTGACATCCTCTATACGAGCCAATATTTGACTCGCTTCGACAGTATCTCCCTCCTTAAAAAGGATTTCTTTCAAAATACCATCCGTAGGCGCGGGCACTTCAAGGACAACTTTATCCGTTTCCAAATCGAGGAGGTTTTCATCCCGAGTAACCTTATCGCCGATTTTCTTGTGCCAAGCGGCAATGGTGGCATCTGCCACCGACTCAGGCAGGGCAGGTACTTTGACTTCAGTAGACATAATTATACCTTCTTCTAATTTTAATCAATTATTTCAATAAAGCTTGTTCAACTAATTCTTGTTGCTGTTGCGCATGTAATATAGGGCTTCCTACCGCAGGAGATGCAGCAAATTCTCTTCCAGCATAGCTTAGCGATTGTTTACTGTTTAGACAATCTTTGATGTTATGTTGTGAAGAGAACCATACGCCCTGATTTTGAGGCTCCTCTTGGCACCAAATGATTTCTTTTGCATGCGGAAATTTATTCAGTTCTTGGATAAGTGCCTTTTTCGGAAAAGGATAGAGTTGCTCAATGCGCACAATGGCTACATGGTTCAAATTTTCATCGCGTCGCTTTTGCAAAAGATCGTAATAAACTTTGCCGCAACATAACACAATCCGAGTCACTTTTTTCGCATCCAGAGCATCAGTTTCTGGCAATACTGTATAAAACTTACCTTTAGTAAGTTCTTCCAGCGATGAAACCGCTAATTTATGACGTAACAAACTTTTCGGCGTCATGACAATCAAAGGTTTACGAAACTTTCGTAACATTTGACGACGCAGCATATGAAACATCTGCGCAGGCGTGGTCGGCGTACAAACTTGTATATTATGCTGAGCACATAGCTGCATGTAACGCTCAAGACGAGCCGAAGAGTGCTCAGGCCCCTGTCCCTCATAACCATGCGGAAGGAGCATCACCAAGCCACATAAACGACCCCATTTTTGCTCTCCAGAACTGATAAACTGATCAATCACCACTTGTGCACCATTGGCAAAATCACCAAATTGAGCTTCCCATATGACCAATGAAGCAGGCTCGGAAGAGGCAAAACCATACTCAAAAGCCAATACAGCCTCTTCTGATAACACTGAATCAATGATAGCCACAGGTTTATTGGGATTGCTTACCGTTTTTTCCAATGGAACATAGGTTTCTCCTGTTTCCACGTCATGCAGAACAGCATGGCGATGAGCAAACGTTCCACGACCTGAATCCTGACCAGATAAACGCACACCATAACCTTCATTTAGAAGACTGGCATAGGCCATGGTTTCTGCGTAACCCCAATTCATAGGCAATTCACCAGCAGTCATTTTTTCACGTTCAGCCAAAAGACGCTTAACAACTGGGTGAAGTAAAAAACCCTCGGGGAGCGTATGCAGTTTTTTGGATAATTCTTTGATCGTCTTAAGCGTTATCGCGGTATCTGCTTTGTCAGTCCATTTCGCGTTTAGATAGGGCGTCCAGTCAATCGAAATTTTTCCTTCGTAATTCCCAAGGACGACATCAACCACGGCTTGCCCTTTGTCGAGTTTATCGCGATAGTCTTCACTAAGCTTATCGATTTCTTGTTGGGTCATTAAGTCCTGAGCAATTAATTTTTCACCGTATATTTCACGTAGAGGTCGCATCGATTTAATTTTTTTATACATCGCAGGTTGGGTAACGGACGGCTCATCAGCTTCATTATGGCCATGACGTCGATAACAAACGAGATCAATCACCACATCCCGTTTGAATTTCATTCTGAATTCAAAAGCAATTTGTGTGACAAAGACGACGGCCTCAGGGTCATCCCCATTAACATGGAGAACAGGTGCCTGCACCATTTTAGCGACATCGGTACAGTAAAGTGTTGACCGGGCATCCAGCGGATTACTGGTTGTAAAACCAATTTGGTTATTGATTACAATATGAATTGTTCCGCCTGTCGAATAACCACGTGCTTGGGAAAAATTAAACGTTTCCATGACCACACCTTGGCCAGCAAAAGCAGCATCCCCATGAATCACCACGGGTACGACTTTATCTTTTTTATCCAAATTATTACGTCGGCGCAAGCGTGAACGGGCAGACCCTTCAACAACAGGTCCAATGATTTCCAAGTGCGAAGGATTGAATGCCAAAGCCACATGGACGATTGCGTCATTTTCCGTCCTTAAATCTGAAGAAAAACCCAAGTGATATTTCACATCGCCAGTGCGTTCTGATTTAATCTTTCCTTCAAATTCCTGAAAAAGCTGGTTTGGTTCTTTACCGAGAACATTAACCAGAACATTCAAACGGCCTCGGTGGGCCATTCCTATCACGATCTCATTAACCGCATTCCTGCCCGCCATGCCAATCAATTCTTTCATCATGGGAATCAAAGAATCTCCTCCTTCAAGAGAGAAGCGTTTTTGACCCACATAGCGCGTACCCAGATAACGCTCAAGACCATCAGCGGCAACCAAATCCTTAAGAATCTCACGCTTTTTATTAGCATCGAAAACAGGACGTCCCCGTACAGGCTCTATTTTTTGTTGTAACCATTCCGTTTCTTTGATATCGGAGATATGCATGTATTCAATGCCAATGCTGCCACAATATGTATCACGAAGCGCCTGAAATATTTCCCGCAGTGACATTTGCTTGCCATTGAAATATTCGCCGGCAAAAAATTGGCGATCCATGTCTTGCTCAGAGAGATGATGATAACTAAGCTCAAGACTAGGAACCGCTACACGTTCAGCCATTCCTAACGGATCAAGTTTGGCAGCATGATGCCCATAGGAGCGATAATCATTAATGAGATGAGCAACCTGATGTTGTTTACTGTCTTCTACCGCAATAACGGAGGTAGGCTTTTTATTGGCTCTCTGCAAAAAATGATCACGGATATCACGATGAGGGATATCTTTCACTTGGCCATCCATTTTGGGCAACGCATCAAAGACTGCACGCCAGTCTGCAGAGACAGAGTTAGGATCAGCCAAATAGTCCTCATAAAGCCCATCTACATAGGCCATGCTTCCACCTGACAAATAGGAAGAAGCCCATTGATTTTGCAGGTCACTACCGCTCATACTTTTTCTCTCCAAAGGGCTGTGCTCTGGGCTTGCCAGAGCAACAAGAAATAGCTATTAAGTTTCCTGAGCCAACATTTGCTTGCGTATCTCAGCAATTGCTTGTGTCGGATTGAGTCCCTTCGGGCAAACATTCGTACAATTCATAATTGAGCGACAACGAAACACACTGAAAGGATCTTGTAACTTCTCCAAACGGTGCTGTGTAGCTGTGTCTCGGCTGTCTACCAAAAATCGACGAGCTTGTAAAAGTCCAGCTGGCCCAACAAATTTATCTGGGTTCCACCAGAATGAGGGACATGAACTCGTACAGCAAGCACATAAAATACATTCATATAAGCCATCGAGCTTGGCTCGTTCTGCTGGTGATTGCAGACGCTCGCGAGCGGGCACTACATCATCATTTTGCAAGTAAGGTTCGATGCGTTCATATTGTTGATAAAACTGCGTCAAATCCACCACCAAATCACGTATAACAGGGAAACCCGGCAATGGACGAACGACAATCTTGTCTGTCTTTAATTGAGAAAGAGGGATTACACAGGCTAAGCCATTGGTGCCATTGATGTTCATAGCATCGGAACCACACACCCCCTCTCGACATGACCGTCTGAAAGCCAAAGTAACATCTTGCTCAGCCTTCAAACGCTCAAGTAAAGTCAACAACATTGGATCACTTTTAACAGGAATAGCTATCTCGAAATCCTGCATATAAGGCTCAGTATTTGCCTCAGGATTATAACGATAAATGGATAGGCTCAGATTTCTTGTATCAGCCACGGTATATCCTCTCTAATAAACGCGTTCTTTAGGCTCAAAAGTCTTCACATATTTAGGTGACGTATTTACGGGGCGAAAATCAATGCTATCACCTGCTTCAAAATACAACGTATGCTTAATCCAATTGGCATCATCACGTTTTGGATAATCTTCTCGACTATGTGCCCCACGGCTTTCAGTACGTGTCAGTGCAGACTTGGCCGATGCATAGGCAGTTGCCATTAAATTATCAAGCTCCAAAGCGGTAATTCTCTCGGTGTTAAACACCTTGCTTTTATCCCCAAGCATGGCATGTGCCAATCGCTCACGCAGAGCCTGTAATCGATGAAGTCCATTCTCCATCACTTCACCTGTACGAAACACACCAAAATCTTCTTGCATTACACGTTGCATTTCATTACGAAGAGCAGTTGGGCTGTCGCCTTCAGTGGAATTTTCCCAACGATAATAACGCACCAAAGAAGCGTCAATATCATCATCGCTTACATAAGGCATCTCTGGCAGTTGATTTGATTGCCATAATTCTTCTACGTGTAAGCCCGCAGCACGACCAAAGACGACTAAATCGAGTAGAGAGTTGCCACCCAACCGATTAGCACCGTGTACAGAAACACAAGCACATTCACCTACAGCATAGAGACCTTCAACAATATGCTCTGAATCATCCTTTTTGGTAAGGACTTGTCCATGCATATTGGTTGGGATACCACCCATCGTGTAGTGACACGTTGGCACAACCGGAATAGGCTCAACAATTGGGTCCACACCAGCAAATTTTAATGATAACTCCCGGATACCAGGTAACCGTAACTTGATTTGCTCAGCACCCAAATGATCAAGTTTTAGCTTCACATGGTCAACCCCTTTTGGATCAAAACCCTTGCCTGCGCGAATTTCAAGTGCCATAGCGCGTGCAACAACATCCCGGGAAGCCAAATCTTTTACTCGTGGAGCATAGCGCTCCATAAAGCGTTCCCCATCCTTATTAATTAAATAACCACCTTCTCCACGGCAACCTTCAGTGACTAAAACACCGGCACCAGCAATACCAGTAGGATGGAATTGCCACATCTCCATATCTTGCAGAGGTATACCCGCGCGCAAAGCCATTCCAAAACCGTCTCCAGTGTTTATATGTGCGTTAGTGGTCGATTGATAAATACGGCCAGCACCGCCAGTGGCTAGAATACAAACTCTGGTTTGATAAAAAACAATTTCGCCTGTTTCAATACATAGTGCAGTAACACCGGCAATTCTGCCATGCGCATCTTTTACAAAATCAAGAGCATACCATTCACTGAAAACGTGTGTTTTAGCTCGGAGATTTTGCTGATAAAGGGTATGCAATAAAGCGTGTCCTGTTCTATCTGCTGCAGCACACGTTCGCGCCGCCTGCTCCCCTCCAAAATTTCTGGATTGTCCTCCAAATTGGCGCTGATAAATCCTGCCGCTATCCATGCGAGAAAATGGTAACCCCATATGTTCAAGCTCATATACCGCTTCAGGACCTGTTTTACACATGTATTCGATGCAGTCTTGGTCACCGATATAATCGGCTCCCTTTACCGTGTCATACATATGCCAACGCCAATCATCTTCGTGAGCATTACCAAGAGCAGCAGTAATACCTCCTTGCGCCGAAACAGTATGCGAGCGGGTCGGAAAAACTTTTGATAATAAGGCTACCCTCAATCCTGAATTAGCTAGCTGCAGGGCTGCACGCATTCCAGCTCCACCTGCACCAATAATAACGGCATCAAATTTGTTACGTGCAATTCCCATGTTTATTGTCCCCACAAAATCATTAAGCCCCAAACAAACTGGACGAGTAGCCATAAGACAACCAACATCTGCACAGCCAACCTCGCTGCTACACCTTTGATATAATCTGTCGTTATGGTCCAAACACCAACCCAGGCATGCAAAGAAAGCGCAAATAAGGCAAGGAGGCTAGCAATTTTAAAACCCATATGATGAAAAAGGCGATGCCATTCAACATAATTTAATTGAGGATGGAGAAGCAGATAACCGAGGACAAACAACGAATACACTCCGAAATACACGGAGGTGACTCGTTGAATTAACCAATCTTTTAAACCATTACCCGTTAAACTTGTGACATTGGTTACCATATCCAGATTCCTAGAAGAAGAGTGAGAATGATTGCCAGGACGATAACGAATATTGCACTACGGCGTCCAGAGCTCAGCTGTTCACCATAACCTGCATCCATAATCAAATGACGAATTCCCGCGAGTAAATGATAAATGAAGGCAGCGCAAAAAGCCCATAGCACCAATTTGTGAACAGGACTGTCAAGTATTATGGTATGAAGCTCTGCATAAGACTGAGGACCGCGGAGAGACACGTCCAAAAAATAAAGTATTGCAGGCGTTAATAGAAAAAGAACAAGTCCAGAAATCCGATGTAAAATTGAAGCAATCGCCATCGGTGGAAATTTCATTGTTCTTAAATCAAGATTTATTGGTCTTTTTTTGTTCACTGTTAGAATCTTCCTAAAAAAGAAAATGCTATAAATATAGCATAATAGGTCTTTATCAGTCACAGCCAAAATCATCTAAAAGGATGTCGTAAGTCTGAGCTTGACATTTGATCCTTATCAGGCGGAGAACTTTCGCAGTATATCACTCTGTATTTACCACGCAAAGTTTAACTGACCCTACGCATGAAAACATGTTGATTTATACGTGAACGTTTGCGTTACCGAACTAACCATGAGTTACCCATGAAAATAATGTTTAAAATCGGGCAACGCAGACGGTAACGCAAACGTTCACGTATAAATTAAAAAATTATGAAGAATCTACGGACACAGCAAGCGGGGATCTATACGCAACAGGAATCGTAAGTGTATATTGATTGTCAAAGCTCTCGATCTTTAAAACAATGAGTAAACTATCATTCCTGCTGAAATATATCTCCGCACAACTCTATGACGGTTGTATTCTTATAGCGTTATTTTTTGCCTTTACTGCTCTTTGTCTCCTAGCCACCCATGGAATAGCCATCCCCCCGGCTACCCGATGGTATCAATGTAGCTTAGTTGCTATTGGCATCGGTTACTACTTAAGTTCCACACTGCATGGTGGTCAAACCATTGGGATGCGTGCCTGGCGTTTACGACTCACAACAGAAACAGATTTTCTTCGTTGGCAGCAGATAGTAAAAAGAATGGTTCTTTTTATTCCTGCGCTTTTCTTAAGTTTAATGAGTTGGCAAAATCCACAACAAATACTACATAAATGGACCAAAACGCGAATAGTACAGTGGCCATATTAGATGATTATGAAAGAGCAGATGTTACCTTCTGACTCTCCAACGCATTTTTTTGCATTGTTTCAATGACACCAAAAATTAAAGAGCCAATCTCTTTATCATTGCACGCTTGAAGGGTTTTTCTGAATTTGGCAGCATGCGGAGAAAAAAATTCGGCACTATCGTGTTCAAAACAGTAGAGCAACCATGTTAATTCCTTCCCTGTAACCTTAGACTTAAAAATGGATGAAAAACACGAAGGAGGGTTGGCTTGCCTCTGCCTTGCTATATCTAAAAGAAGCGTTTTGAGCAACTGCTGATATGAAACGGATTTTAATGAAAGAGATAATTGCGTGATTTGATGAAAAAGTTGCATACGAACCTGAAAATTCATTAAGTGGATTAATCTCTCTTGAATATTGTCCTCCAAACTAAAAAATAGATTTCTTTGCTCATGGTTAGTTAACCAGCTGGTGTCGTTCGCAGCGATCGCTAATCGCAAATGATAATACTCCGCCTCCTTAGGATTCTCATGCAAACACCACTGCCTCAGCGCTGTAAAAAACTCCAATATTGCCCCTGAAGAAGCGCGTTGCTCTTTTTCTCTCGCGCTCATGCGTTTTAGGAATTGTTCTAACAAATCACAGATCGCGTCATTGGGCTTTATTTTAAAATGTTGAAATAAGCCTTCAGAACAAAAGCCAATGGCAGTAAAGTGCCTGACCAAATCCTCTTTATCCATTAAAGGATGATCATCTCTAAATTTAAAAATTTTGGTGAACGGATTGCGAGCACCGAAAAGACTGTACAATAACGGTGTTAGCGCATAAAAATCACTTGCCTCTGAGTAATAACCGTCCAGGACTTCCAAAGCTAGATGTTCAAGCGTCCCTTGGGGAATTTGTGGGATGGGCAATATCGGTTTGTAATAATCATCATCCAGATAAAAAACTTCAAATTTCTCATTAACCATTCGTATTTTGACATTGGCGCCATTGATGTCCCCATGCACAACCGGAGGTCCACTGCTGTTGCGGTAGTGTAATTGATTCAAGCCAATAACTAATTGCCATACCACATCGACAGCTTGAAAAAACGTCATGTTTTTAATCTGGGGGTTTTCTTCAATATCTGGCTTGATATCGAAACCATCAATCAAAGGCATAATTAATACAGCCCTATCATCAATGGTGAAAAGAGCAGTACCTCTGGTGAGTCGATAAAGAGAAGGTATTTGGCCATTTTTGTATACTTTTATAGCCACGGAAGGTGCGTTTTCAGCAATGACAATCGCGCTTTTATTAATTTCGCAAGGTTGCAAAAAACCGTTTGGTCCCTTTAAATCACAACGATATCCTTTGTAAACATCCCCCGCATTTCCGCTACCCAAATCTTCCGAAAAATCACTGCAGTAATAAATAATTTTTCCATCCCGTTGTTTTACTGGAAAGAGAATTAGAGCTACTTCTTTAGTTCCTGTCACCTCTACCATGAAAAATACCTTACAAGATATGTTCCAAGGCCAAGATTATAGTGAACATTTGAACAAAAATCATCCATTTACTTTCTTTCTAATAGCATTTTGATTTCAAGTTGACTTGTAAGTTGTGTTAGAATACTGACTTTTTAACCGGAAAAAATACTAAGCAGCATCAAAGGAATTGGGGCTATTACTGCAACTAGCATTCTTTCTGAACTTCCTGAGCTAGGTCACCTTCAATCTAACAGATTGCCGCTCTTGCAGGCCTCGCTCCGTTTAGTCGGGATAGCGGTACCTTAAAAGGCAAAGAACAACTTGGGAGGCAGGACAGCCGTAAGAAAAGCACTCTATATGACTACACTAGTGGCAATAAAATACAATTTGATTAGAACTTTCTATTAGCGCTTATGTAATGCCGGTAAATCTAAAATGACTGCTCTCATCGCTTGCATGCGTAAGTTATTAATTACTATGAATGCATTGATTAAAAAAAATCAATATTGGAGCGAGAGAACTTAAGTAGGCAAATAAATAGCTCTGTCTTACTATTTAAGACAGTTGACTTGCTACATAACCTGAACCTCAAGGTTTTACCTTTACACTTTTTACTGTGCCTTTTTCGGTACTTTTAATAAGATGAATTTTTATACTAGGCTTAATATTTGATTTTCCAAAAAAAGATTGAGTATAAGATTCGTTAATGAATGGTCTTGGATGACCAATTGTGATTAATCCCTTTTGATCTGGGAAGAGAAATTCTCGATACCCTTTGACCAATTCAACAAAGGGTTTTTTGCCTTTTGATTGCTTTTGTATTGCTTGAACAACTTGCCCAGTCAAGGATTTTGCAATCTTTTCAAAATCCTTATCCTCAGCACTCATTTCTACACTTCGTTTAAAGGAACGCTTTTGACCTGCTAATGGAGGTAAACTACTATAATGACTATCTCGTTTATGGTTTAAAATTGTTGTAAGTAAATCTAAAATTGAAGATTCATTTAATAAAGTAATTTTACCTCTTTTGTTCAAGCACCACCCTTCTATGCTCTTAGATGCAGAAAGTAAATGCTTTTTATTCTTTCTGTTACCATCAACCCACGTTGTTAATGTTGAAATTTCCCGAAGTTGTTTCAGCTGTTCATCTTGAAGCTTATCCGAAATAAGCACACAATTAACTTTTTCAATATTTCTTTCTAAGTAATAGACAGCAATGTCATCCGTCTCTTTCTTCCTAACAAGAACATACGCTGCATCTAACGACTGATCTAATCCGCTCTCCATTAGCGATGATATTATATTTTCATCAGATTTCAGCATAACTCTAATGCCACAAAGGCGTTCTCCATTTTGCCAAAGCAAGTCATTAACTAATGCTTTTAATCTTTTTTTAGTAGCCTGCTCCTTTTCACCGCCAAAGATACTAGGGTAGGTTTTTTTTACTTCTTCTTCTAATATGGTTTTCAGGTTAGCAAAATCTGTTGCATTCTGTTCTTCTGCCAACAGACTCTCATCACCTCCCGCACTTCTACAACTCAATAAAGTAATTTTTTTAATTATTGGATATTGATTAGCGAGAGAAGCTATATCATTAGGTGATATATCAGCTATTTTCTTGTCCCCTAAATGTGTATGATCAATCAGTGCGAAATTGATTGCCTTATTATCTAATAATGCTAAATCTTTCAACAAGGTGGCAAGCTCTGCTCTATTTCTCACTAATATCGTATTAATTAAGCCTTGTTTAGAGGCATATACCTGTTGGATGTCTTCTAGCTCATCATCTTTTTGATCAGGCTGTAATATAATCGTCGTGCATGTATGGAGCGCTTTTTTATAAATGTCTTCAATATAGGGCAAAGATTCTTTGTTTTCATGAAGATTTAAATAAAAAGATGGAATATACAGGCTTTTTATTAATTGAGCTAAATTGCTATCTTCTTGAAGAATTTTTTCTTGTAACTTCTCCCCAACCCATTTAAATGCCTTATAATTTTGTTCTAGTGCTGCCAAACAAACTTCTTCGTCGTTTTGTATTTCTAGCGAAGCATCCTTTAGAGCAAGCCCATCTATTTTCACTAATTCAAGGCAAAATTCTCTATCTTGCTTTTTCAAATCATCCGGCACATAGAGTGAAGCTAACTTAGCTTGCTTTATCGCTGCAAGGCAAATTTCCCTATCCCTCAAGTTCTGTGGTACATAATCCAGAGCCAATCCATTTTGCTTCACTGCTTCCAAGCATATTTCTTTGTCTTGTTTCAAATCCGCTGGTACATCCTCTAACGACAACCCATCTTGTTTCACCGCCTCAAGACACATTTGCCTATCTCGATACGCACTATCGACTTCTTCAAGTCTAATCTCACCTAATTTTATTTCATTCAGTAACTTAATATAAACTTCTGACGTAGACATAAAACTCATGGATAAAAAAGACAACCAATTGCTCAATTATAGTACACATTATTTATTTAAAATAAACTTAATCTA
The DNA here is from genome assembly GCF_900187355.1 of Legionella lansingensis. Lineage (NCBI taxonomy): Bacteria > Pseudomonadati > Pseudomonadota > Gammaproteobacteria > Legionellales > Legionellaceae > Legionella > Legionella lansingensis. Next base: position 2,652,794 of record NZ_LT906451.1, read on the forward strand.
AAAAATTATTATTACTACGAATTGGGAGTACATTCAGGTACGTGCATGAAAGGGCTTTTAAGAATACTCGCGAAATTAGGTTTTTAATGAGCAATTTTCTCATGCGAACCATGTGGTCATTTTAGTCTTTCCAGCCTCACATAAACGATAGAAAGCTTTAATTTGAGGTTGTTTTATGGCAACGAGCGTGGACATAAAGAGCCATACTAACAGCAGATCTACCACCCTATTTCGTTTCCCTTTGAAAGTACCCCTATCACGGTTAAACAGCAATTTGCTTAGATGTTAACGTTCCTAATTCCGGAAATTCACAGTATGGCGGTTGCAGTAATTTGACCAATACCTTTGATACTTTTAGACAAGGATTAATCTTAATTTAATATTGTTCTTGAGTGACTTGAATGCATGCCAACTCCTTTTCTAAAACGCCCAATACTCGTTGGATTGATTCCCTTTGCTCAGGTGTCGCTTACCCAAACGATTTTTTTCGGCAATCATCATATCAAGTAATTGTTTTCGACAGGCATTATTGGCACCAGTTTCTTGCTGTTCATTATAAATAATATAGGGGGTGGCTGCATTTTACTGGCAAAGAGGGCATTGATTTCTGCATCCACTTTATCTGTTTTAGCTAATGTCCGCTCGCATAAATTCTAACGCGTCTTGGGTTTACAACACCAGACGTTTAAATTGTGAGCTAATAATTTTATTTTTTTTGCGTATTATTAATCAAAATATCATACCTCATCGCTTTGTAGAAACCTTTAAAAATTTGCGTTCCTGTCGATAAGCTCTAAATAACAAGCGGCCGCTTTTGTTTACATTTTTTTTACATGTAGGTTAATTTTTGCTTAATGTGGGTAGTTTACAGTATTTGTATGGCAAGTTAACAGTCGGGAAGTCGAGAATGAATTTGATTCCCGCTACGACATTGATAAGGGAATGATATGAAAACTACAAGCGAGATGCAAAAAACCCTCCAAGAAGATAAGAAAAACCGTATAATTGAACTCTATCTTAGGGAGAAATTTAGAGATACTTTTCAACCAACCTGGCTAGATACCCCTGACAATTATCGCGAATTAGCCAAGGCGCTTAACTTCCTCTACAACCTTGAAGATGACAAATTGTCTCTGACTGCCATAGGCAGCGAGAATGAAGTCACTAGGCGGGACTATAAGAAGCATTTTGAAAAACTGACGGTCCTATTGGATTCCATTGTTGAATTTTCAAAAGAGACGCCACCAGTCGCTCTTGCCTTTAATGAAAAAGAAGCCGTCCTCAAAGCAATTGCGATTAAACAGGAAGGTGGAGCATTATCTTTGCGGGATTTACACGCGCAAAGCAGTAACCTTGGTGTTGCCGAGAAATTACTCAATGCAGAACTTGGTGAATCAGAATGGCTTAGCGACGTCGATCTAGAAAGAGCCTTGACCAAACTAGGCGTTAAAGACCGCGTACACATCACACGCTTAAACCCCGAAGATATTGGCATGATTTTACACTTTGAGCGTGTAAAGCATGGTGACGGTGAGGCACCCTATACTATCCCTCTGCTCATTAATTGTGGTTCAAGTGGCTCTTTGCGCAGTCAAGGGTCTCATTGGACTGAAGCATTAATCACCGTTGATCCAACAGGACCTAGCATTACTGTTAATTATCGAGACTCCATGCAAACGGATGCGGAGAATATTCAGCACATCATCAACGAGGCCATTCGTTATGAGGAAACCTCCAATGTCAATGGTGTCATTAAGCAATATAGTGCCTTTCCTAATATCGATGAAGAGGACATTGAAATAACCGTTGTCTCCGATGATTCTCAAGATGACACTTGGAGTTGTGGCTATCGTGCTTTGCACAATTTGTTAAGTCACCCAAACTTTCCAACAGCGGGGATCAATATTCATGCCGCCCCTTGGACAACCATTGTGAATTGTGAGTACGCTTCAATACCATTGCGCAATGCTATGTATCGACTTCTGCTTGATGATTTGCAGATTAATGAAGAATTTTTCGCTGCAATGCAACTGGATAAAGAAGCATTTAAGCATCTGGAAGATCCTAAAACGTATGGACTAGATAAAGGATTTACCGACCATTACTTGGACTTACTCTCGGAACACAAACCCAAAACCATCACTTCTAACGATTACGAAACCGAATACAAAGCCATTATCGCTGCATTTCAAGAGATCAAGTTCAAAACTGATCGCAAACCAGCATTAGATCAACTGAAGAAAAAAGTAAATGACGTCGCTAAGGACGATAGTCTTTCTTCGGATGCAAAAATTTTTGCTCTCCTTGATGTGCTTGCCAATGAATATAATGCTATTTTAGGAACCATGGGCGGAGAAGGAAGTAAGCTTGGCAAGTCTATTAAACAATTTTGCGATAAAGAGTTCGGAGTTATTCTTAGTAAAGGTCCCAGTTATCAATTCAAAAAAGGTGGACTACTGTTGAAGATGGTGACTGAAATAGGTGAAAAAGTAGAGAAAAAAGGTGGTAAAGACAGTTTACTTCCACCTCCTAAACCCATTGTGTCAGAATCAACGAAAACGTCCATCAGTACACCCGTCTTGGGAACACCAAAAATAGAAATGCCCAAGACCAGTTTTTCGGTAAGCAGGGTAAGTTCAAAATCCGAGCCTGGTCAAATTAGCCTATTGAAGAAACAAGAATTAAGCCGCGTAGGTACGATGTTTGGACCAACCCAATTTTGCTATGGCGAAAAAGTAGGCGGCGTCGAACCTGGTTTTAGAGCTATTGATTTAGACGAGGCTTTTTTTGAACAGTTAGCAACCATCACGCTTCCTGAAAGTGAAACAGGCCCAGTTGCAGAAACATATAAAAGCTTATTGGCAACAATTAAGGCAACAGACAACTTAAAATTAAAACAAATCGCTTTCGCTACATTTATTAATGCTCATGTAGCGAAACCGCATGCGAAAGGAGAGCTTCACCCAACGATTACAGCCCTCTGCGAGCAAATTAAGACAGCCGTCAAAAACAACAACCACTTAAGTGCCTGGCTGTACAAGCTCGATTATGCAGAAAGTGGAGCAAAGAAGGGTCGTATTAAAGCAAACGTGGAAGCTCTCAGGGAGTTTGTGGGTACACGTTTGGCTGGAATTTTTAGTGACAAAAATCAAAAACAAGAGATTCTGTGGATGAGTGGCCCCTCAGGTCCTCATGCTTTATTAGCATGCGGCTGGAAAAATGACTTGAGGGAACTAAAAGAGTTTCTCCATGGAGGTGGAGCACCCGATTGGGAGGGGGTCTTAGTTGACGATCCCAAAGCCAAGATTAAAACCTCTAAACATATACCCGGTTTGGGTAAAAATTTGATTTTTGGCCTCGCCATCGGCGATCGAGATGGTGTAGGCAAGGAAGCGCAAAATAAAGGCTTTGCAGGGAAAGCCTTTTATGGTTTTGACTATGGTAAGACCTATGATGGCGAGAGCGTATGCGGCTCTTTAAAAGATGATTTTAGCTTTTATAATCCTGGGTCTGGCGCGCCTGAAATGCTTAGAGGTGAAAGTAAAATTGGTCTATATCGCCATATCATGTACCGCAACTACAGCATCTTTAACGATACACAATATTCTGATCGCATGGAAGGCGTCCATATTTTGAAAAAAATGATAACCGGCGAAAATCCTAGCGAAGAAATTCTTAAAAGCTATCCTGGCTTAAGGCAAGAATTATATCGTATCCAAGAACGCACACCCACCACAGAAACGCTGTTAAATCGCTTAGGTCTGATTAGAGCCTTGTGCAAAGAGGGAGGACAATATCAACAGCTGATCGATAACCTCTCTGTGCAAATTAGTACGAGTAAATTATCACCATTTGAGCGCTATTTTGCCGAAATCAAAATAGACTTGATAAAACAAGCCCTAGAAACTGACATGAATTTTAAAGAACTCAACGGCTACATGACGCTTCTTGATGGGTGGACGAAAAAAGCCGCGGTTAATAACCAACAAATTCTTGAGGTGTTTGCTCAACGTTTGTCATTGACAAAGGAGGAAGTAAACTTTCTAGATAAAATGGAGAAAGTTTTTTCTCCAACGTCTATCGTCTCTCATGAAGCTATTCTGAATCATCTACGCATTACCCGACCTCAGGATCGCATTCCTTTTCAATTAACAAATCAAAAAGACGGTACTTATACGTTGACAACCTCAAATGAAACCGTGCAGGCACAGCTAAAGGATCTATTTGGTTTAAACTGCAAGGTGACAGAAGAGGGTTTAAGTTTCAATCTTACACAAAAGGAATTGGCAAAACTGATGATCGACGTTAATCGATATTATGAGATGAAAAAACAAACTCTTCTAGCTAAGGCGATGTATCGGCTAGAAACGCTGCCTCGTTTAAAAGAGACTTATCCCACCGAAACCTTACTTTATTTGCGAGACTTGCTTAATCATGAAAAATCAGAGCCCCAAAAAGCAGAGATCAGTTTTCTTTGGCTACCGGATTCAAGCTTATCCTTACATTTAATATTAAAAACAGAGGAACAAGCAAAGCAGATACAACAAATTTTTGAATTGGAAGAGACCCCACGACTTAACGTCATTACGGCTGTTGAGATCCCATGCGAAAAGCTACAAGAAAAGAAATCTGTTATAAACAAATACTATCAGAGCGTAACAGGAACTTTGGTCGAACTACCAAACAAATGGGAAACAATTCGATCATCCAAAGAAGAAATCGATGAAATCAACGAAGAGGTCAGTGAAGGCCACGAAGAACGTTTTGAGCTAATAAAACGTTTTCAGGCTTTCAAGCTTCCTAAAGAACTGCAAGATAGGTTAGGGGAGGCCATCAACGAAATGTCTCTTGCCACCGTAGAAACACTGCTAGGATATAATGACAATACCCTGAGAGACAAAACGAATATAAGCCATATCATTGAGGAAGAACCAGAAAAAATTGTCGTCATCCCACAAGAGATCGAATTGCATGATCTCGGGTCGACCTCAACGTCCTCGAAGCCTGATTCAACCTATTATCTTTAGGTGAAAGTAGAGCAGGAACGTCCTGCTCTATGAGCATGTACCAGAAAAACCCGAATTACCGCGGCTTGACCGCGGTATCCATGTCCAAACTAACATGTGGACCCGGGCGATGCCGCGGGGATTCGAGAGCGCTTGACAAAGACTTGTGGCGAAATCTGCAACAATGCTGATTTACCTCTAGCGCGATAAAGTTGGCTCAGTGCCACGAGATTGACGGAATGTTTCCCGAGGTGCTTCTGGAGGATAGCCATAACCTTTATCAGCAAGGCGTTTCACGTTTTGCAGATAGCGTTCACCCCAAACATCGGGATTAAAATTGGTTACTACGACGTTATAACTCAAGTTAATAATAGACTCGAACGCTTTACGTTGTGCCAACTCATGCCCACCAAAAGCCACTTGTACTTCTGTTTCCGCGCTCACGCCGCCGCTTTTTAAACGTTCCACCAGGAGATAAATCATCTTCTCGATGGTATAAAATAATTTACAATTCGACATGCCGACACTAAACATCTCCGAAGCTTTGGATGCAGTTAATCTAAAACCATAATCGTGGATTGGGTAAACGAATTCTCGCTCGTCAGTTCCAGGTAAAAGCTCGGGTTCGATAATAAGTGGCGGGGAGATGACATCAATCGTTGGACTGATAATAAAAATTTCAAAATTAGACCAACGCCACCACATCTGCCAAACTTGCTCGATAAGCGCCACAGGGTCAACAGGCTCATCAGCTAATATTCTCTTCCGGCCTTCTTCTGCTAGCGCGACATATTCTTCTGTGGAAAAATCTTCGGGCATTTCAACACCTATATAGCATTTAATACAATTATCTTAGCCCAAAATAGCTTAACGAGCACCGCTAAAAGACAAAAGAAACTGTAAAATAAACGTTATTTTTCGGTAAAACAATACTGATAATAGACCGGAGGCTTTGAGGCACACTTAAAGCACCGACTCTGGCAAGCCGAATTCCCCTGACAACACTCAATCACTTTTTTACGAAGCCATATATTCAGCATCGGTTGCAATGCTTGAACGTCAACTTGAAATTCCCGTGCCATTTGTTGATCACTAGCGATTTGCTTGCGGCGCAAGTAATCACGAATTTGCAGCAACATAAATCCCCCCACTTGAGCGTCGCTTTAAAGATACAATTAAGCCAGTAACACCAACTATCATGATGACAACCAGGGTTATGGATTGCAGCGGATGAGAAGCAACCGTTGCTAACTGATAAATTAAAACTGCAGTGGTATAAGCAACAATAAAAGACCAAATAATGGAAAACCACATCATTTTTTTGCTAGCTTCTTGTCTGATTACCGCCATGGTTGAGACACAAGGTATATAGAGCAAAATAAAGACCAAGTAGGCATAAGCACCTGCTTTGCCATCAAAACGCTCAACCATCATGCCATAAACGGATTGCGAAAGCGCACCATCTGGGGCACTAGCTACGAGCGGATTTACCAAGGCTTGCCCCAGCTCGCTAAGATTTTGTGGGATAGACCAAAAAGCCGACTGTAGAGAACCCCAAAAATCAAAATTAGCGGCTGTTACCTGCGCTAGATGTCCTACCTGGGCGTAGAGTGAATTTAAAGAGCCCACCACGACTTCTTTAGCAAGCATTCCCGTCAATAGACCGACAGTTGCTGGCCAGTTGTCCTGGTGCAGACCCATGGGCGCAAAAACAGGCGTTAGCCATTGTCCCAGCAATGACAATAACGATTGCGTACTTGCTTCACCAGTACTCATACCACCCTGTAAGGTTATTGAATTTAATCCACCTAAAATGACACAAACAGGAATAATTAAGCGACCAGCACGAATAACAAAATGGCGTAGACGTAAAAATGTTTCCCGAAAAAGGCGTTTTAACGTTGGCTTATGGTAGGCTGGCAATTCCAAGATCAGCGGTGAAGCCTGTCCGCGTAGTATCGTATTACGCAAAATAAAACCAGTGAACACTGCCATAACGATACCTAGGAGGTACAAAGAAAAAACGATGTTTTGTCCACCGGTAGGGAAAAATGCTGCGACAAACACGGCATAAATGGCCAGACGAGCACTACAAGACATGAACGGGCTCATCATCACTGTTAGTAATCTATCGCGTTCTGAATCAAGTGTTCGCGCAGCCATAATCGCAGGAACATTACAACCAAAGCCCACAATCATTGGTACAAACGACTTACCTGGTAAACCCAAGGCTCGCATGATTTTATCAACAACAAAGGCAGCACGAGCCATATAACCGGAAGCTTCCAGCAAGGATAAAAAGAAAAACATGGCGGCGATAACGGGAATAAAAGTCAAGGTCGTATTGATCCCTTTACCGAGACCATTTGCAAGCAAAGCAATTAACCAATGCGGGGTATGAAGTTGTTGTAACAGCCAGGCTGTACCTTGAACAAAGATAGTGTCTGTGGTTATATCAAAAAAATCTTGAAAGGCGCCGCCAATATTGATAGCAAACAAGAACATCAAATACATGAGTCCCAAGAAAATAGGCAAGGCCAAGTAACGATGCAACACGATACGATCCAACTTCGCTGTGAAATGTTCACTGGCATCACTGCATTTCTTTTGCACTGCTAGCACGAGCTCATGGATTTTTGTATAGCGTGCGTCAGCGCAGATGATATCAAAGTCTTCTTTGTCGACTTCCCGCAGCTTGTTGACCGCGGGATCCAGCGAACTTGCAAGATCTATGGATCCCGCGGTCAACCCCGCGAATAAATCGTGGGGGCGGGAAGTCGGCGATATAGATAGGAGCATACTGTCTCCCTCTACAATTCGTCTCGCATAATAATCTACCAACAATGGAGCAATCTTTTGCTTTAACAGCTGTTGTCTTAATTCAACGAGGGTTTCTTTAACTTTTGCAGGGAATTCCAGTGCAAGTGGCTTCGGGGGAGCATGTTTTTTGCCCAAAGCTTCATTCAAAGCATCAATACCTATTTTCTTATGTGCTTGCAAGGGCAGAACAGGACAACCTAACGCTTGCGCCAAGGCTTGGTTATCAATGGCAATACCGCGTTGATTGGCAATATCCATCATATTTAAAACAACAACGACAGGCTTCCCTAATTCCAAGAGTTGACTTGTTAAATATAAATGACGCTCCAGGTGACAAGCATCAACCACATTGATAATCATATCAGTATCTAAAGTAACCAAGGCAGTTGCGGCAATTCGTTCATCTTGACTTGCAGCTGTTGACGAGCTTAAAGAATAAATCCCTGGCAAATCAGTGACATCAATGGTTTGATTGCCCAGGAAATAAGAACCTGTTTTCTTTTCGACAGTTACACCAGGCCAGTTACCGACGCGTTGGTTAGAACCCGTTAAGGCATTGAATAATGTGGTTTTACCACAATTGGGATTACCCACCAAAAGAACATGCGTCATACAGGCTCCCAAATTAACTCAGCAGCCTCTTCTTTACGCAACGTCAAAGAAATACCACGTACTTCTACTTGCACAGGACAACCTAAGGGCGCTATCCGAATCACTGAGATTTCCACACCTCGTGTAATCCCTAGAGATAACAATCTCCTACGGTACAATACACTTGTTTGGCCAAAATCAACTAACCGGACGTGGTCACCCTTTACAAGCTCGTTAATGCGCATCTTTTGTAATTTTTAAATCCAATTAAAATGATAGTCTAACATAAATGATATCGATAATCATTCTCATTTTAGAGAAAAAATAAGCATTCTTGGTCTCGATTTTATGAAATTTTTACGAATTCCCGTGGCTTGACCACGGGATCCAGCGATCCTCAATGACTATGGATACCGTGGTCAAGCCACGGTAATTCGATTCGATGTCCTAAAAGTCAAACAATAAAAACTTGAAGATCGAGTTTTATGGTTTATTAACCACATAGCCGGCTTCTTCCCAGGCACTAATTCCACCTGTAAGCGAAAAAAGATGAAGAGATGGATCTTCTGCGATCAGTTTCTCACAAGCATTTAGGCTTCGCTTACCAGCCTTACAATGAAAAACAAGTCGCTTGTTTCCTGGGTTGGGCAAAGTATTTTTTGAGATGGTTGTCAGCGGCATAGAGATAGCCCCAGGAATATTCTCAGCCGCATGCTCTTCAGGATCACGCACATCAATAAGAACAGCATTTTGCCTATCCAACCACTCTTTCAATGTTGCAGCATCAATACTTTCAATAGCCATATGATCTCCTTTTAAAATAAATGAAGTTGCTTAAACCAAATCTTGCGTTAATCTTCGTGGGTGTCTTTTTAAGTAGTCAACTGATTGCATTTCTTGCAGGCGACTAAGCGTGCGTTTAAATGTCTCACTCATTTCTCCTTGTGTATACAACTCTGCGAGTGGACTTGCAGCTGACATGACAACGCGAATACCCCGGTCATACATTACATCAATAAAGTGAATTAACAAAATCACACGTACAGTATCATTTTCACTCAAGATTGGGATATTAGAAATAAACACGGTATCAAACCGATCAGCAATTTCTAAATAGTCAAGTTGGCTTCGGGGTAAATTACAGATGACATTAAAATCAAACCAAACGGCTTTTTCACTGCATTTTATAAAAGGAATCATGCGATTTTGCACATTTAAGTGACCAGCATTCTGGCTGTGTTGCGAAATAGCCGAGAATTGCTCTTCAAGCATCTTGTCAGCTGCTGGCCCTAAAGGAAAGATATAGGCTGTATGCAAAGGTTCTCGACCAAGGCGATAATCCCGCTTTTCACTTAAGTAAATAACCTCACAGTGGGTTTTGATGAGTGCGATTGCAGGTAAAAAGCGAGCCCTTTGTATGCCATTTAAATACAAGTCATCGGGAGGTGTATTTGACGTTGCAACTAAAATGATCCCTTCTGCAAACAAGGCCTGCAGCAACTCCGCCAAGATCATAGCGTGAGCGACATCATTAACAATAAATTCATCAAAACATAATAAGCGAATGGTCTTGGCAAAATCAGCTGCAATGTAACGTAGTGGATCTTTTTTCCCTTGCAAGCGTCTTAGCTGGCCATCCACTTGCTGCATGAAGTGATGAAAGTGAATTCGTGCTTTTTGCTGTTCATCGATCTCTGCATAAAATAAATCCATGAGGTATGTTTTACCTACTCCCACAGGCCCATGGATATAAAGTCCTATAGGCGCAGGTATTTTTTGTAGCCAATTTAACCAAGAACGGCGCGGTAACTGTAACTCGTCAGCCAGTCTTTGCATGGAGGTTAAAACTTGCCTCTGTAGAGCATCATCCTCTATCTCTCCCTGAGCGATGGCCTCCTCATATCGCTTTAGCAATATCATAACTCAGGCACCTTTGTACGAATCGCATCCATAAGCTTTGCCTTAAGCTCAAGTAATTTTCCATGGAAAAAGTGACCTGTATTCTCAAAACAAATCACTGGCAGTGTAGGTGTTGATTCCTTTGCAAAATCAAATACAGCCGAAGGTGACACAACCTCGTCCTCGTCACCCTGGACAATGACCCAGGGATGAGGAGCGGGTTGAAATCCACGATAATCATAATGATGCACAGGCGGGGCGATGGTAATTAGCAATTCATGAGGATGTTGAGCCGCTGCTCGATAAGCAACATAGGAACCAAAAGAAAAACCGGCAAATAAAACGCGTACATCCTTTTTTTCTTTTTGCCAATCTTGTAACAAAAGCAACATGTCTTCACTTTCACCGCGGCCATCATCATAGGAACCACTGGATTGTCCAACCCCACGAAAGTTAAAACGCAAGCTTGGGATTTTAAGCTCCTTAAAAGCCCGAGCCATGGTAGTCACTACTTTATTATTCATGGTACCACCTTGCAATGAATGAGGATGGCCTAAGAGGGCAACAAAATGGTGATTCACCGCATCCGGGACAGTTAATAGACCTTCGAGTGAGCCTTCAGCACCAGTGAAAACAAAAGGATGCTCGCCAGGGCCATATAGTTTTTCAGTTAGAGACATAAAACAACTTAAATAATTTTAAACATGCAAATAATAGCCTATCTTGCAATTTCATGCGCGTTCTTTAAGATATTCTTGCGCCGACTTTTTGCGGTGACATTAACACTATAAAATCAACTATTGGAGGACTTGATCCATGAGACAGGTACCCGTTTTGTTCCCACATGCTTTTATTGCGACCATCACCCTCGTTTTAAAGGGGGTAGTAGCATGAAAATTCATGATTTTAAACGCAAAAAGCAAGAAAAATCCAAGATCAGCATGATCACTTGCTATGATTACCCTTCAGCCCGTATCGTTGCCGAATCGCATATTGATTGTATTTTAGTTGGAGACTCCGTTGCAATGGCCGTTCATGGCCATGATACAACCGTCATGGCAACCATGGAAATGATGGTTTTACACACAAAAGCCGTTGCGCGGGCTCTAGGACAGCAATTTTTGATCAGTGATTTGCCTTTTTTGGGGCATCGTGTGTCAAAAGGAGAAACCGTTGCCAATGTACGTCAGTTATTACAAGCGGGCGCCCATGCTGTAAAAATTGAAGGCGCTGACCCCGATACTTGCGAATCAATCCATTACCTTGTTACCGCTGGCATTCCGATTATTGGTCATATCGGTTTAACGCCTCAATCGATTCATCTGTTAGGAGGCTATAAAGTTCAGGGGAAAAACCAAGATCAAGCGGCATTGTTAAAGCAACAAGCAGCTGCTTTAGAGGCCGCAGGATGCTTTGCCTTAGTCATCGAATGTGTTCCGCAGCAGCTAGCAACGGAGATCACACAAGCATTAAGCATCCCTACCATCGGCATTGGCGCCGGAGGAGGAACAGATGGACAAGTATTGGTCTGGCATGATCTTTTAGGGTTACAGACTGAATTTAAGCCTAAATTCTTGAAACATTATGCGCAAGGTAAAGAAATAATACTGGAAGCAATCAATAATTATGCATTGCAAGTACAGCAAGCTCAATTTCCTGCTCCGGAGCATGCATTTTGAGTCAGGGCTCTATAACAAGGCATTTTTAAGTTAACTCGATCTTCGAGTTTTGTTGATTGACTTTTAGAACATCGAATTACCGTGGCTTGACCACGGTAATTCGGTTTTTTGTCATCCGGAGTATTCAATGCAAATTTTTCACGATCTAGATGAATGGCTAGCTATTCGTCGCTCTCTACCCACTCATTTATCGCTAGGTTTTATACCCACAATGGGGAATTTACATGCAGGACATGCATCCTTGTATAGCAAAAGCAAGGAAGAAAATGACGTAACAGTAGCAAGTATTTTTATTAATCCAACTCAATTTAATCGCTCTGAGGACTTTATCCATTATCCACGAACATTAGAGGAAGACCTGGATCTGCTGAGAAATTTAGGTGTGGATTATTGTTTGATACCGACTGAACAAGCGATCTATAAAGACAATTATCGCTTTCAAATCCAAGAAACCGAGCTTTGTCAGTTGATGGAAGGCAAACATCGGCCGGGTCATTTTACCGGGGTCCTTACGATCGTCATGAAATTACTCAATCTTGTCAAACCTCATCGCGCCTATTTTGGTGAAAAGGATTACCAGCAATATTTGTTAATAAACGAGATGACAAAAGCGTTTTTCATGGATCTTGAGGTGATCGCTTGTCCGACGATTCGTGAGAAAAGCAAACTGGCATTTAGTTCCCGTAACAATCGACTCAACCCCGAGCAACGTCTAAAGGCTGATAAATTTGCGCAAATTTTTCATCAACACAAATCCTGCGAGTCATTATTAGAGGAATTGCGCGAGAATGGTATTACTGTAGAGTATATTGAGGAATACCAAAACAGACGTTTCATCGCGGTTCTGATTGGGGATATTCGCCTAATAGATAATTACTCACTCTAAAATTAACATGGACCCCTTGATGCAGCGCAGCGAAATCAAGGTTTTCAATCTCCTCGAAAGAATCAAGAGTCTAAGAATTTACAAGCAGGTTCTTTAAACATATTATTTAATCTTAGCAATAGTCCACTCAAATGCATCAAGGTTTTGTACAGAAGGAATTTTATTCCAGGAGCTACTTATTTTTTTACTGTGACCCTACGGAATAGAAAATCACCACTCCTGATCGAAAAGATTGATTTGTTAAGAAACGCAATACACTCTGTCAAAAATGAACACCCATTTGCTATCAAAGCTTATGTGATTCTACCTGATCATTTACATACTATATGGCAATTACCCACGAATGATCAGGATTATTCTTTAAGATGGAAGAAAATTAAAACGCTCTTTTCAAAAAGAGTTAGAAAATCAGGTTATATTTTGAGTAAATCAAAGCATAATGAGTATGACTTATGGCAAAGAAGATTTTGGGAACACACTATAAGAGATCAACAAGATTTCGAAAACCATGTCAATTACATTCATTACAACCCTATCAAACATCACTTTGTTAATCAGTTGGAAGATTGGCCTTTTTCATCTTTTCATCATTATGTAAAATCGAATATTTTGCCAGCAAATTGGGCTGAAAGTTTCACTAATGATTTACTACTTAATTTATATGGAGAATGAAAACCTTGATTACGCTGCGCTGCATCAAGGCTACGTTGACTACATTGGCTCTAAGAAATCAGCCCAAGTATGTAGCCTTGATGAAGCGTAAGCGTAATCAAGGTTTTTGATGTGCGCTTGCTACTCACTCGGAAACTAAATAAGCGGAAACACCTATAGCCTGGCTATTTAACCCTCACCCCTCGGTCCTTTGCGCTGAGTTTCCTGTCTTAACTTCTCAACAATCGTTTCCCCTGCTGTTTTGGCTTTGCTAGGAGCGGCAGGAGGAGCAAACATCCGAGTCACATGCGCTACTGAAGTTTTGATCTGTGCCTGTTCTTGTTGATGTCCTAATTTATTTTCGCTTGCTTCCCTGATACCTTCCAATAGATTAACCAGTGCAGCTTGGTTCTTAAAGCAGGTTTCATAGCAGGAATTCGGCGCAAACTGATATCTCCAGCCCGTAAAGCCGAATACACGTTCAAGTTCATTTTGAGGATTGAAAGCCGTGGACACCACTTTAACAGCAGTATGATCAAAAGTCATGTTGGGTGTTTTTTTGCCAATGACAACCAATGCCGTCCATAAATACCTGAGCACTTCCTCATTCTGACCATACAAAAGCACTGGCTCTTTCTTAGTCGGTGCTTTTTCCAAATCAGCTAATAGCTGGGTAGCGAAAGCAAGTGCCCATTTTACACGTGCAGGAACTAGCAGAGGATCATTAGGAGTGGCTGACACAGGAAACTGAGTTACTGTAAGCTGCAGATCCGGCCTATATCCTTGCAAAGGGTCTTCCTGATCCGGATCAGGCTGAAACGTGGTAGCTCGTTCTTCAATAAATGAGCCACTCAATGGGTCACCCACATTAATCAGATGTTCACGATACTCACCTGGCTTGACCCTTTCAACGATTTGGTAGGTTGCGTGAGTAGCACCATGGACTGCTGCTCCTGTTGGTGGTGCTGCTGGTGCTGCTATAGTGGATACATAGCCAGGTTGAAAATGACCCTCTCGTTCAGCTAAAGGATGATCTTCGTAGTTACTTGTAAACGAGAGGAACTGAACATCATATTTATCAGCATTCTTAATAGTATGGAGAATACCTTCTTTCATTAATTGATTTGTAGCACCGGGATCACCATACAACCGCTTATGTAATGGTTCGTAAAGCGCTATTTGGCCTTCCACTCTTCGTAAGTAACGGGTCAAAACTGCACGGCGTCTTTCAATCGCGTTTACTTGAGCTTGATCAACGACACCGCTTAAATCAGCAGGAATGCAACGCAATTGGTGTTCTAATTCATTGCGCAGTGGTTTTAAATAACCAAGGATCACATCACAACCATCCGCTAATTTTTGGAAGTGAGGAGCCATCTCATTCGAGTGCTTTTTAGCTGCTGCTTGAAAGCCGGGATTCAACCAGTGAAGAGGCGAAACATTAGCTAAAAATCGCAGTTCATCTCGAATTTCCTCGCTAAGGGAAGTGATACCATTCAAGTTCTGATAGATTGATTTCAAGTCATTGAGATCCCTTGCTAAAGTAGTTTTATATCTATTAGGATTTAAAAGATCGATTCTTTTACGCCCTTCTATTCGTCCCAACTCAGCTAACCGATTCTGTGCAGCCATACCGAGTGAGGTAAAGGCATTTGCTGCCAAAGCAGCAACTAATTTAGCATCTACCCCTGCTTGTTGAAGGTCAGCATTGCTTCTGGCATCTCTTATTCCCGTCAAGCATTCGATATCCTTGCTAATCTTAATCTGGGCATTTAGCATCACCAATGCTTGTCGCTGAGCCAATAGCTGTGGATCCTCAAGAAGCTCGGCTTGTTCTGCGCGAATACGCAATTGCTCCTGCAGCCTGTCTCGTTCTTCTTCGAGCTCATCTCTTTCATTTCCAAGCTCCTCCATTTCCACAGTATGTCTTTGTTGAACTCGTTCCAGTTCTTGTTGAGTTTCATCTAGTTCCTCTCTGACCTCACGTAGTTCTCGTCTAGCAGTATCTAGCTCCTCAGTAAGGGTGGCTACTTGCTCTCTAGTTTCACGCAATTCCTCAATATGCTGTCTTTGTAGTTCTTCTCTTTGTCTTTCTAGGGCCTCTCTTTGTTCTTCCTCATGCCTTCTATCCAGATCTTCTTTTTGATTTTCCAAGGCTTCTTTCTGTTGTCGTAACAAATCATCTTTCTGGCGAATTAATGATTCTTCGCGTACCCGGTCTAGATCTTCTTTTTGTTCTCTTAAAG
Organism: Legionella lansingensis; assembly: GCF_900187355.1. NCBI lineage: Bacteria > Pseudomonadati > Pseudomonadota > Gammaproteobacteria > Legionellales > Legionellaceae > Legionella > Legionella lansingensis. The sequence goes on from NZ_LT906451.1 coordinate 2,668,572, forward strand.
CCTCTCGCTTTTCTTGTAACAGCTCATCTTTTTGATGTGCAAGATCTTCTTTGTGTTTAACCTCTCGCAGCTCCATTTGCTTCCGTAGCTCTTCCATCTCCTGGCGCATACGCTCTATAAGCAATTTCGCATCTTCTAATTCTGCACCAGTTTCTTTTTCTTTTTTTGAGGCTTCTCTCGCTACTTGGCGTTGTTCCTCCAGCTCTCTGGTTGTCTGCTCAAGCTTAACTTTGTATTGCTTTACTTCATCCCGTAGTGATGAAACTTGTTCTAACAACTCCGCATTCGTGCTCTCAAGAATCGTTGCTTTCTTCTTAAGTTCATCATGCTCTTCTGAAACATTCTTTAGTTGCAGCGATAACTGCTCAACATGTTTTACAGCATCACTCGTTTTAGCGCTCTCTTCCCTTAGACCTTCCTCAAGACGCGCCCTCTCTTCTTTCCTTAATGTCGTCTCTTCTTTAAGTTTTTGACTTAAATCATCATTCTTTAGCCTCAACTGCTTAAGCTCTTCTCCTAATTCCCTAGCTACCTTCGTCCCTTCACTTAACAGTGCTTTTTGCTTGTCTAATTCCTTAGACAATCCCAGTGCCTCGTCCTCTTTTTCTAACAGCTTCTTTTGCAGCTCTTGTTTGCCTAAGCGATACTCTTCTTCTAATCGCTCTACCTTTTCTACGTTCTCATCTGCTTTTGATTGAAGCTCCTTTAACTTGATTTCATAAGAGGAGTTAATCTTTTCAATCTCTTCTTTCAGACGTTGCGAATCGTTCTCCGCAACCTCTAATTTCTTGCTCGTCCCTTGCAATTCAGATGTAACCTTCCTAACAATGTCTTGTTGCTCTGACAATTTGAGGGTGACTTCTTCAGCCTCTTTCCTATAACGGCTAACCTCATCCTCTAGTGATGAAACTTTCTCTAACAACTCCGCATTCGTGCTCTCAAGAATCGTTGCTTTCTTCTTAAGTTCATCATGCTCTTCTGAAACATTCTTTAGTTGCAGCGATAACTGCTCAACATGTTTTACAGCATCACTCGTTTTAGCGCTCTCTTCCCTTAGACCTTCCTCAAGACGCGCCCTCTCTTCTTTCCTTAATGTCGTCTCTTCTTTAAGTTTTTGACTTAAATCATCATTCTTTAGCCTCAACTGCTTAAGCTCTTCTCCTAATTCCCTAGCTACCTTCGTCCCTTCACTTAACAGTGCTTTTTGCTTGTCTAATTCCTTAGACAATCCCAGTGCCTCCTCCTCTTTTTCTAACAGCTTCTTTTGCAGCTCTTGTTTGCCTAAGCGATACTCTTCTTCTAATCGCTCTACCTTTTCTACGTTCTCATCTGCTTTTGATTGAAGCTCCTTTAACTTGATTTCATAAGAGGAGTTAATCTTTTCAATCTCTTCTTTCAGACGTTGCGAATCGTTCTCCGCAACCTCTAATTTCTTGCTCGTCCCTTGCAATTCAGATGTAACCTTCCTAACAATGTCTTGTTGCTCTGACAATTTGAGGGTGACTTCTTCAGCCTCTTTCCTATAACGGCTAACCTCATCCTCTAGTGATGAAACTTTCTCTAACAACTCCGCATTCGTGCTCTCAAGAATCGTTGCTTTCTTCTTAAGTTCATCATGCTCTTCTGAAACATTCTTTAGTTGCAGCGATAACTGCTCAACATGTTTTACAGCATCACTCGTTTTAGCGCTCTCTTCCCTTAGACCTTCCTCAAGACGCGCCCTCTCTTCTTTCCTTAATGTCGTCTCTTCTTTAAGTTTTTGACTTAAATCATCATTCTTTAGCCTCAACTGCTTAAGCTCTTCTCCTAATTCCCTAGCTACCTTCGTCCCTTCACTTAACAGTGCTTTTTGCTTGTCTAATTCCTTAGACAATCCCAGTGCCTCCTCCTCTTTTTCTAACAGCTTCTTTTGCAGCTCTTGTTTGCCTAAGCGATACTCTTCTTCTAATCGCTCTACCTTTTCTACGTTCTCATCTGCTTTTGATTGAAGCTCCTTTAACTTGATTTCATAAGAGGAGTTAATCTTTTCAATCTCTTCTTTCAGACGTTGCGAATCGTTCTCCGCAACCTCTAATTTCTTGCTCGTCCCTTGCAATTCAGATGTAACCTTCCTAACAATGTCTTGTTGCTCTGACAATTTGAGAGTGACTTCTTCAGCCTCTTTCCTATAACGGCTAACCTCATCCTCTAGTGACGAAACTTTCTCTAACAACTCCGCATTCGTGCTCTCAAGAATCGTTGCTTTCTTCTTAAGTTCATCATGCTCTTCTGAAACATTCTTTAGTTGCAGCGATAACTGCTCAACATGTTTTACAGCATCACTCGTTTTAGCGCTCTCTTCCCTTAGACCTTCCTCAAGACGCGCCCTCTCTTCTTTCCTTAATGTCGTCTCTTCTTTAAGTTTTTGACTTAAATCATCATTCTTTAGCCTCAACTGCTTAAGCTCTTCTCCTAATTCCCTAGCTACCTTCGTCCCTTCACTTAACAGTGCTTTTTGCTTGTCTAATTCCTTAGACAATCCCAGTGCCTCCTCCTCTTTTTCTAACAGCTTCTTTTGCAGCTCTTGTTTGCCTAAGCGATACTCTTCTTCTAATCGCTCTACCTTTTCTACGTTCTCATCTGCTTTTGATTGAAGCTCCTTTAACTTGATTTCATAAGAGGAGTTAATCTTTTCAATCTCTTCTTTCAGACGTTGCGAATCGTTCTCCGCAACCTCTAATTTCTTGCTCGTCCCTTGCAATTCAGATGTAACCTTCCTAACAATGTCTTGTTGCTCTGACAATTTGAGAGTGACTTCTTCAGCCTCTTTCCTATAACGGCTAACCTCATCCTCTAGTGACGAAACTTTCTCTAACAACTCCGCATTCGTGCTCTCAAGAATCGTTGCTTTCTTCTTAAGTTCATCATGCTCTTCTGAAACATTCTTTAGTTGCAGCGATAACTGCTCAACATGTTTTACAGCATCACTCGTTTTAGCGCTCTCTTCCCTTAGACCTTCCTCAAGACGCGCCCTCTCTTCTTTCCTTAATGTCGTCTCTTCTTTAAGTTTTTGACTTAAATCATCATTCTTTAGCCTCAACTGCTTAAGCTCTTCTCCTAATTCCCTAGCTACCTTCGTCCCTTCACTTAACAGTGCTTTTTGCTTGTCTAATTCCTTAGACAATCCCAGTGCCTCCTCCTCTTTTTCTAACAGCTTCTTTTGCAGCTCTTGTTTGCCTAAGCGATACTCTTCTTCTAATCGCTCTACCTTTTCTACGTTCTCATCTGCTTTTGATTGAAGCTCCTTTAACTTGATTTCATAAGAGGAGTTAATCTTTTCAATCTCTTCTTTCAGACGTTGCGAATCGTTCTCCGCAACCTCTAATTTCTTGCTCGTCCCTTGCAATTCAGATGTAACCTTCCTAACAATGTCTTGTTGCTCTGACAATTTGAGAGTGACTTCTTCAGCCTCTTTCCTATAACGGCTAACCTCATCCTCTAGTGACGAAACTTTCTCTAACAACTCCGCATTCGTGCTCTCAAGAATCGTTGCTTTCTTCTTAAGTTCATCATGCTCTTCTGAAACATTCTTTAGTTGCAGCGATAACTGCTCAACATGTTTTACAGCATCACTCGTTTTAGCGCTCTCTTCCCTTAGACCTTCCTCAAGACGCGCCCTCTCTTCTTTCCTTAATGTCGTCTCTTCTTTAAGTTTTTGACTTAAATCATCATTCTTTAGCCTCAACTGCTTAAGCTCTTCTCCTAATTCCCTAGCTACCTTCGTCCCTTCACTTAACAGTGCTTTTTGCTTGTCTAATTCCTTAGACAATCCCAGTGCCTCCTCCTCTTTTTCTAACAGCTTCTTTTGCAGCTCTTGTTTGCCTAAGCGATACTCTTCTTCTAATCGCTCTACCTTTTCTACGTTCTCATCTGCTTTTGATTGAAGCTCCTTTAACTTGATTTCATAAGAGGAGTTAATCTTTTCAATCTCTTCTTTCAGACGTTGCGAATCGTTCTCCGCAACCTCTAATTTCTTGCTCGTCCCTTGCAATTCAGATGTAACCTTCCTAACAATGTCTTGTTGCTCTGACAATTTGAGGGTGACTTCTTCAGCCTCTTTCCTATAACGGCTAACCTCATCCTCTAGTGACGAAACTTTCTCTAACAACTCCGCATTCGTGCTCTCAAGAATCGTTGCTTTCTTCTTAAGTTCATCATGCTCTTCTGAAACATTCTTTAGTTGCAGCGATAACTGCTCAACATGTTTTACAGCATCACTCGTTTTAGCGCTCTCTTCCCTTAGACCTTCCTCAAGACGCGCTCTCTCTTCTTTCCTTAATGTCGTCTCTTCTTTAAGTTTTTGACTTAAATCATCATTCTTTAGCCTCAACTGCTTAAGCTCTTCTCCTAATTCCCTAGCTACCTTCGTCCCTTCACTTAACAGTGCTTTTTGCTTGTCTAATTCCTTAGACAATCCCAGTGCCTCCTCCTCTTTTTCTAACAGCTTCTTTTGCAGCTCTTGTTTGCCTAAGCGATACTCTTCTTCTAATCGCTCTACCTTTTCTACGTTCTCATCTGCTTTTGATTGAAGCTCCTTTAACTTGATTTCATAAGAGGAGTTAATCTTTTCAATCTCTTCTTTCAGACGTTGCGAATCGTTCTCCGCAACCTCTAATTTCTTGCTCGTCCCTTGCAATTCAGATGTAACCTTCCTAACAATGTCTTGTTGCTCTGACAATTTGAGAGTGACTTCTTCAGCCTCTTTCCTATAACGGCTAACCTCATCCTCTAGTGACGAAACTTTCTCTAACAACTCCGCATTCGTGCTCTCAAGAATCGTTGCTTTCTTCTTAAGTTCATCATGCTCTTCTGAAACATTCTTTAGTTGCAGCGATAACTGCTCAACATGTTTTACAGCATCACTCGTTTTAGCGCTCTCTTCCCTTAGACCTTCCTCAAGACGCGCCCTCTCTTCTTTCCTTAATGTCGTCTCTTCTTTAAGTTTTTGACTTAAATCATCATTCTTTAGCCTCAACTGCTTAAGCTCTTCTCCTAATTCCCTAGCTACCTTCGTCCCTTCACTTAACAGTGCTTTTTGCTTGTCTAATTCCTTAGACAATCCCAGTGCCTCCTCCTCTTTTTCTAACAGCTTCTTTTGCAGCTCTTGTTTGCCTAAGCGATACTCTTCTTCTAATCGCTCTACCTTTTCTACGTTCTCATCTGCTTTTGATTGAAGCTCCTTTAACTTGATTTCATAAGAGGAGTTAATCTTTTCAATCTCTTCTTTCAGACGTTGCGAATCGTTCTCCGCAACCTCTAATTTCTTGCTCGTCCCTTGCAATTCAGATGTAACCTTCCTAACAATGTCTTGTTGCTCTGACAATTTGAGGGTGACTTCTTCAGCCTCTTTCCTATAACGGCTAACCTCATCCCGTAGTGATGAAACTTGCTCACCAAGCTCTTTCTCAGCTTCATGTTGACTTATTAATTCCTTGAAAAACGCATTCAGATCACTGCTCTGACGTGCAACTTCTTTCAATACACCAGCGATCTCAAGTCTTGTCTTGCTATCCATTTCCTTTTTAGCAGGAGCCGCAGGAGCCACTTCTGCGAGTAGATCTTTATAGAATTCTGTGGCCTCCTCAGATATTTTGGACGCCTCATGCAATCTCTCGAAAAGGACTTTTTTGTAGGGGATGGATAAAGCTTCGTTTTGTAACAGCAGACGTAGGGCTTCATGATTAGTGGGGATTGCGGCTTGTGCGATTAGCCAGTCCTTGTTAAGCAGCAGAGCTACTAATCGTGCTTGCTGTGGTTTGGGATTATTAGAAGAAAACTTAGGACAAATTGCATCAAGTAGCTCTTTGGCCACCGCAAATTGTTGGGTAATATTGGTTTCTTTGCGTAAAAAATTATTTAGAGGATTTAGCGGACGTGGGTTCCCCAACAAACTCACCAATATATCCGCACCTTTATCTGGGCCTTGCTCCTTGACCATTTCAATAAAATCATGCAGATAATCGAGTTGTCCCTGCTCAAGGATATGGTTAAGTATGTTCTTGCCCTTGCCATCCGTTTGTGTAAAGAATTGATACCACTCCTCTTCAGCAAGAGCGTCTTTTCCTAACTTAACCAAGAGATCAATTGCTTTAAAATTTCCCCTTTCAGCGGCAATGAGAGCAGGAGATACGCCAGGGAATCCTAAGAATTGTTTTGCAAGCTCTTTGTTTTCCTTTAGTTCCTTCCAGGCGATTACATCTACTGTCGCTTCATCGCGAATAAAGAGATGATAAGGAGAAAGATCATCTGGGGGAAAAACCATGGTCATGATTTTTTCCGCGGTCAATTTGTTCCGAGGATTAAGTTCATCGTAGCGCTTAACAATACTGTTAAATAACTCCTTATTACCGAACACCGCACAGAGGTGCAATGCCTGCTTAATCACTTCATCATTATCTGATCCTTCTGGTAGAAAGTGCAGAATAGTATTTAATTGCTGTTTATTGTTGTTGCGAATGGCGATATGGAAACAAGTGGTTGCCCATTTGATATTGGCAGCTTCTTCGCGCTCTTTGTTTTCTGGGCCATACGTGGAGATCATTAATTTGAAAATTTTTGTATTACTTGCTCCAGCTTTTTGTAAAGCACTAACCAGAACATCAAAAACATCAGACATGCCCTCTTGAGCTGCATAATGCAATAATCCTTGTTTTTCTACGAGATTAACAAACTCATCATTCTTCGCGCTTATTTTTCCTAAGAGTTTGATGAGGATCTCTGATTGCTTGTTCGCAATACATGCCATAAAAAGACGGCGACCAGGAGATTTTTCTCTAATGAATTTATCTTCCAACTCCCCTTCGTCGAAGGCTTGATCTAAAATAGCAATGGCCTGTTCTTTTTGTTCTTTATTGGCGGGATAAGTACACAAGACTTCCAAATCGCTACCACCAGCACTACTTCTTTTTAGCAAATCATTAGCCGTGAATTTGATTCCACCTATCAGATGCTGGTTAAGAATAGTTTGCAGGCTATCACGTTTTGCCAGGGCTTCTTGGTAATCTTTATCGCGTAGTTTCTCGTAATTTTTAATGCAGCGCGAAGCAGCATCCAACTGCTCTCTTAGCTGTTTCTTTGTAAGCCCTTTGCCAGAAGAAACAGCTTCATAAACAGTATCCAGGATGGTATCAATGTCCCGGATGATTTGATACTCAAGACTACTCTTATCTTCTGGGAGCTTCTCGCTTAATTCCTGTTTTAATGCTTCCAGACGACGATAAAGGTGTAATGGTTCCCCTTCGCGTTGATTACCAGGAATAAACATTACTGCATTGGGCTTAGTATAAGGCTCATCCGTTTGTAAAGAGCTCTCAGTGAGCCGATCACGACAGGCAAAATAGTCATTAAATAACTGAGCATTAACAATTTTTAAGCCTAAAGGCGTCTTTCCATCGTCGACGAGAATACCGGGAACAATATAATCAGAAACCGCTCTTCCTTTAACGAGAGCGAAATAAGCCCGACGGTTACAAATACCAAAGGTCATGGCAGTAAGTGCCCAATTATCCATATAGTCTTGCTTGCTCTCAAGCTTCGTATCTAAACTCGGATCAGTAATACCAGCTGCTACAGAGGACCCTTTTTCTAAAACCTTGGGACTTATATAAGGCAACGTACCGTTGCGTGCACCGTGAAGAATTTGTAGAGAAGGGTTTACACCATAAATGATTTGTCCTTTCTCTTTTTTTACAAAGCGACCATTATTGTCGAAACAAATATTCCCTTTTTCTTCAAATTTAAGATCCTTACCGAATAACTCACCAAAGATTATTGACAATGCTTTATCACTATCCGGAAGTACTGCTTCAAAACCACCCGTTGCCCAGTCAATAAATCTAACCTGGTAACTGCCATCGGGGTTTTGTTTGAATAAAAAATTCTCCGGCTTAAGATCATTGTGAGCAAAACCTAATTGTGCAAACTTTTCCGCCCCCGTAGTAATCGCTTCTGATAAAGCAACCATATTTTTCAAAGGAGTAATATCAAACTCTTTCTTTCCCTCTCCCTCTTTTTTTAATCGTTTGGCAGGATTGTGATAGGCTTCCTCGCCTTTGGTGTATTGATTTAAAGTGTTATTGGCTGCATCGGCAAAGGTTTCACCCTTAGCCCGTTCCGTTAGAATTTGATATTGCTTGGGCGTACTATCTTTTGCAAACAGAGCCCCTTTACGCCTTGGTTTATCGTCTTGAATCCAATATTGCGTACTGCCAGTGAGAGTACCTTCATTTGCTTTTGTGGCTCGTGAAAGATTTTGCAAAATATCACTTTCAATACGGTATAAAGGATCATCACGAGCAGTGATTGGTCGCGTTCTCAGATCGCTTCGGCTTGCTTCTGTAAAAGTTGGTTCGGTATCGGGGACGTAGCCTTTTTTTATTACCTGGTTTAAACCGGATAATAAACTCTCCACTTCCCTGACTGAGCCATATTGCCCTACCCCCAATAAACGAGAATGGGTAAAAAAGCGACGTTTTTTCGCACTTCCGCGAAGATAAGCCTCATCAAAACCCTCGAAAGGGGCGATAACTCCGCGACTACCACCATAAGAAAACACGACCTCACTTTCTCCAGGTGGTTTGATTAGCGAATAAGGAAAACTACCTTCTTTCAAGGCAACTTTATATGTATTTCCTTTATTGTCAGTAACAAGGATCTCTTGCCCAGGTTCATGAGAATAGGGGATCTTAAATTGCACTTCACTTATTTTAAGAGGATGTATCTGCTCGGCAATCTGCTTAAGAGCGGAAAAATAAGCAGCTTGTTCTTCTTTAGTTAATGCGGGGTCGCCCTTTTGAGTGCGATCAAGCAAGCGGACAACTTCTGTTGCCATACCGCGGATATCACTCTCTAAACGAGGACGAATCTCTCTTTCGGAGAATCCAAGCGTAGAAGCCATCCCAAAATACTCTTCCAAAAAGATTTCGGTGATTGCTGCAATTTTTTCCTCGCTGCTTTGAGCCTGGAAAGCGTGATCTAAGGCAAGCAATTTTGCTTTTCTTTCAAGGAAGGATGAGGTTAAGGTTCTTGATTTTTGAATAATAGGTCGCACATGGGGCTTGACGGTACTTTGATCAACTTTTGCTAAATTGATATAGGCATCATTGACTGCTTTTTCTAAATCAGTAACCTTTAAAGCTCCCTCAAAATCCCCCGTGCTCAATTTTCGCAAGGCCTCGCGGATCGTCAGATTATCGGTTACCCTTGTGACTGGAGCTATGTAGCGTAATTCGAGTAATTTGCGTAATAAAATTTCATCGTTATTATCTAATTTAAGATCGCTTATTGATTGTACTTCAGCGTCTGATCCGAAAGTATCCTTAATGTTGTTTAGTTGGGATATATAAGCTTCACGAGCCTCTTTAGGCAGATCTTCTGAGATTTTGAGCCTCGTAAGCTGTTTTTCAATATCAGCTAGAGATTTTCCAGTAAGCTGAAGTCCATGAAGATCCTTAATTTTGCCTTGACTTTGTTTAACCCATATACCCAGTAGACTCGACGGCTCCCACCTAAGGGCCGTTTCACCAATTCTCGATATAATACTTTCTTCATCAGCGAAATAATAGAAGTTTACAACAATGGTGCCATCTTTATTAATACTTACGCTGGGCTTTAAAAATTTTTCTTCAAATATTTCCTTGACCAATTGTTTTAGGGGTTTTTTATTCTTAGAGTCTTTAAATTTAACCTTAGCCTCAGCCATTACGATGCCTAAACGCTTTACCTCGGGATCAAAGCTATCTAACTTTGCATCTACTATATCGGAAAATGTGGATGGCTTTCCCAAAAATAGCTTTTGACAAAGGCCTGCGAAAACGTCATCAGACACACCGCCTTTAGTAAAAAGCTCAATATCACGAATGTTCCTTCCCCAAAATAAATCTCGTGCTATATTGTTTTGCGTTTTCTTCGCATACTCCCGACGGTCTTCTTGACCAAATCTCAAATGATGGAAAAGAGCCTTTCTTTCTATAAAAGCATCAATCCGAGACTGATTTCTCCAATCAGCATCCACATTAATTTTTAATTTGTTCTCAACATCAAGTAATAAATCAGCAATCGATTTTTTATCGGCTGCTGACCTATATTGACTCAAATCATCGATGACAGATGAATTGCCTACACTAGGAAGCTTTGACCCCAGAGAACGAAGCATCTCCTGATAACCCACATAGTCGGCAGATGGAGCTTCACTCACGCTTAGACATTCACGACGAACAATTTCATACATACCCATTTGCACGAGCTTTTGGGCTTGATTACGAAGTTGAATATCCTTTTGCGTATCATAGATGACTATCGCTTGCTTGATCATATCTTGGATATTACTAAGCGATAAGGACTGTAATTGGTTTTCCTGCTCAGCCGGGTCGAGTTTAAAAAGGATTTCTGTGTATAAGCGTGTTTGTTGTTCTTTGATAAGGGTAGGGGCATCAGAGAGTGTGTCGGCTAAATGACGAAGATTACGGAAATTTTCAGCAAACTCACGAAGAAACGTTTCATCAAGTTCAACTGCCTCCACGCGCAAATCTTCCTCTGAAGCCTGCCGTTTAAGCGCATCAATTTGCCCATCAATTTGTCGGAGATTTTCTTCTTGCTTTTGCCTGTATTTTTTTAGTTGCTCATTGACGATGGGATTATCATTGATTTTTTTAGGTAGATCCCTTAGCTCTCCTTTTAAAGTCTCCATTGTCTGTTCTAGTTCGTTCAAAGCAAAGGAAACCAAGGAACCTTTAATAAGTTTCGCTGATTCAGGGGAAAAATTGATTGCGTTAATACCGGCAATGAATTTCTTACAATAAACCATTATGAAAACCTGTACATTTATTTATTTCTTTGTAGATAAGATAATCATAGCGTTTTTTTATTAAGATATGATTAAGAGGACTGTTTTTTTAAAGTAAAGAATTGTTTCATAATGATATTATTGAAGGGGCTCGGAGATATGATCGAGGTTAGATCAGTTGTTAAAACTGGCGTTGTAGTATTTGCTGCCCATTCTCTGGACGCGAATTATTATAGCTTGGCTAGCTAATAATCATTCTATTTTAACTTAATTGACTTTAGATTTTCGGCCAATACATCCAGCTGCTCTTCAGAATCAGTTTTCTTAGGTTGGAAAAAACGGAAACTGCCAGTAGTTATCTTGCTCACCACATTGGCAACACCCACAGTGCATACCGACACGGTAACAAATGCTATATCAGCAAACACATCAGAGAAATCGGCATGTTGAGCTAACTCCGGGCGCGCATTTTTAATAGCTTCTTCACATCGCTCTTTAAACTCTTCCGGGGTAATCGTTTGTGCGCCTTCTCTATCAGCAAAAAATGCGTTACCTGTCGATATCAAATCGAGGAATAGCTTCTTAGCTGCTTCCTCAGCTGGTTTATAACGCTTATTCTTTTCTGCCTTCTCCATCAGATCATTGGTTTTAATTGACATGGCTGCTAATGCCGTTAAAAACAAGTCGTATGCCTCTTCTTTTACCGGATCTCTATTATCGGCTTCATCGGCTACTTCTACTCCCTGATCTCCGAAAATAGGAGAAAAGGTATCAATGGCGTCTTCAATTGAAAAACGGTCATCTGGATCATTTTCCAACATACCAAGCAAAGTGTTTTGGATAATGGTTTTTTCTTCATCTATTAAGTCATTAATATCAGTGAAAATGCCTGATAGTATTTGCTCAGGTGTATAGTCCCAGGGGGTATAAGGATCAGCGTACGTTGTATAGTCAACACGCCAAATTAAAGCAATGATACGACCCATCGAATAGACGTCTGACTTAACACTAGTCCTCATCGGATCGGATATGATTTCTGGAGCATAATAACGCGGAGTACCTACTACCTCTCCATCGGGATTCTCTGTGCTTAAGTCATAATCGAGAATCTTAACAACAGCTGGCGGTCCTAAATGAACAACCTTAATATTTTCTGGTTTAATATCCCTGTGAATAAGACCTTTCTTTGTGACCTGTTCCTCTAATGCCAAGAGGAGTGCGAGAGTTAAATCAATACGTTGCTCAGTGGATAATATATACGTTCCATCCTCATCATCCGCGATAATATCGAATAATTCTGGTCCAGTAATCTCGTCCATAACGGTATAACTGGTTTGAGAAAATAGAGATTTATCTTCAACAGTTGGTTCTTTGAGAGCAAGATGATCGGCTCGTTTTGCAAGTTCAAACCCTTTTCTAAAACTGTGTAACGGATTATTACCCAAATCGTCATGTTCTTGAATTTTGACTACGCGCCTTTTGCCATCTTTTTTTGCTTTTTAAATTTAATCACTTCTTGTTCTAGATCTAAGGTAATAGTCCCTTTAATTCTCTTTACTTGACCAAAAGCACCCTCGCCAAGTGGTGCTTTATTACTGATTGCTTCATAACGAACACCCTCGTGACCGTCTTTTCTGTCGCGTTGAAATACATCATTTTTAAAGGTGAATTTAGTCCCATCATCAAAGGTATAGACTTGATCTTTTTTCCATACTCTAATACCCAGATTTTCCTGGGAATCAAAAAACTGAAGCAATTTTTTGACATTCTCTTGATCAACATTCTTTAAATTAATTTCTAGATCAGGCTTATCAAGAAGCAATTTGTCAAAGAGGTCATCAAATTGGCCCTGTGGAAATAGTATTTCCCTTTCTTCATCAGTCAGACTATTAAGCACATCCAGTTCATCAATACTAACAACGTGGTCTAATATCTGTGGCTCATCAAATTCCTCTAATTCATCAAGCATCCAGCTTGGATAAGTTGCAACTTCCGAATCCTCCTGTTTACTTAGTAAGGATAATATTTCCTGTAAGTAACCTAACAATTTACCAGTCTCATCATTAACAAGATCTTCTATTTGAAGATCAAATACAGCCAAGAATTCTCTAAGAACTTCAAACTCGGTATCGCTTGCCTGTCGCTCTTCAATAGTAAACGGATCGTCTAAATCAGTGTTATCAAAATCAGTTACCTCTGGTTCGACTGTCTCATCAACCAAACTATTAAGCCATTCATCTAACTCAGAAGTGGTCTGATTCGAAGAAGATGTTTTTTCCGTACTAACAACACTTTCTACTTCATGATCGCTCTTCTCGCTGAATGAGGATAAGAGTTCGTCACTATGCCTTTTCATCTCCTCTCTGATGATATGATCATCTTCAAAAAGAGTTGGTTCCTTTAAAGGTTTCAAATCGACCAAGGCTCTAACAACCTGGTATTCAAATTCCTCCCCGTCCGCAACATTAGGCTGAACAGGAGCTGGAGAATCCTCTGTTTGGACTGAAGAACTACCGGTATGGCTATGTGACGCAGTTTGAGTCTGTTGCTTTTTACCAGCCTCATATTCCTGCATTGAATTAGGTATTTCCTGCTCCACATCTTTTAACATTTCAGCAAACAAAACATCTTGTTCTGCAGTTGTTAATTTTCTTTGGGCTTGAGGATTTTTTTTGGTCGCCTGTTTATGTACATCAATCAGTATCTCCTCGATATCCTTACTTATGATCTTATCGATAATGCTCGAGGTAGGAAATTTGGATGTTAAGGAAAAGAGAAAATCCAGATACTCGTTATAGTGATCAGGATGAGATGTGTTTGCTATTTCACAAGCACGACGAATAAGTTCAAGGCATTGATGATGTAGTGGGGCAGTAGGAGTGACTTCATACGCTAAAATTGCTTGCTCGATCAAGTCGATGATATTAGCAAACGACAACGTCTTTAATTGCGCTTCTTGCTCTTCATCTCCAAGTTGCGCCATCACCTCGATATATAATTGAGTTTGCAATTGCTTAATTGCAGCAGGCGCATCAGAGAGAATATCAGCCAACTGCCCAAGATTAGAGAAATGCTTAGCAAAAGTCCTAACAAAATTAGCTGGCTCAGCTATGGATATTGGGGCATCTAAATCAATGTCAGTCTCAGTGCGAAGGGCTGTCATTTGTCTGACAATCGCATCATTCGTTTCTTTTTGTTCTTTCTTATTCTGTTCTTTTTTCAGTTCCTGGTAGGCTAAAGCAATTAAAGTGTTTCTAACAACTACTGATTCTTCAGAAAAATTAATTGTCTTAATACCCTCGAGAAATTTTTTACAACCCACCATAATACAACATAAATTTCAGTAATATGTACTATTTTACTACAACAAGATTAAGTTAAAATTAATTGAACTATGTGTCTATATAATGCGAATTGCCTCAAATTATCTGTTGCCGAAGGATGACGTAAATAAGTCCATAAATTGCTTCGTTGCCTCAATATGGCTGTTGCCGAGCGAGAGGAACAGAAATGGGGCAAGTGAATATGGATTTGTATCTAAAAATACAGCGTATCCGCTATCAACGAGGCAATAGAGCGTTAAAAAAACGCATTCTGGATGAATTTTGCGAGACGCATCATTATCATCGCAAAGCAGCAGCTCGTTTATTAAGACAGTTACCCATTTCTGATAAAAGTCCGAAGAAAGTTGGAAAAAAGAAGACCTATGACCCATCCATATTGCTGGAGCCTTTAAAAAAGATATGGCTTGGCACGGATCAGATGTGTGGTAAACGATTAAAGAGAGCTCTTCCCTTATGGTTACCTCATTATCAAAATCATTATGAGCCTTTAGCGGCGGAGATATCCTCTCAACTGCTAACCATGAGCGCTGCTACAATTGATCGCTTACTCAAGCCTGTTAAAACTCGCTATGGAAAAGGCTTAAGTGGAACAAAGCCTGGAAGTATTCTCAGGAATCAAATTCCAGTCAATACGAATCAGTGGAATACTAACGAAGTGGGTTTTATGGAGGCCGACAGCGGCGCATTGTGGAGCATCACTAGCCGGTGATTTTGTTTGGTCTATTACGCTGACGGATATTTTCAGTGGCTGGACAGAAATGCGGGCCACTTGGAATAAAGGAGCTCATGGTGTCTTGGGGGGTATTCAAGACATAGAAAAAAATTTACCTTTTGAAATCAAAGGGTTTGATTGTGATAACGGCTCAGAGTTTCTCAATTGGCATCTCATTCATTATTTTACTGAGCGGGACCCACAAAAAGCGGTTCAATTTACTCGCTCTCGTCCTTATAAAAAAGACGATAATGCACATGTTGAACAAAAGAACTGGACTCATGTGCGTCAACTGTTTGGTTATCATCGTTTTGGTAATCCAAAGCTCGTTGAGCTTATGAATGACTTATATTCTAACGAAGTCTCCTTGTTATTTAATTTTTTCTATCCTTGCATTAAGCTCATTGACAAAGTACGAATTCAATCCCGTGTAATCAAAAAATATGATCAACCCCAAACGCCCTATCAGCGACTGATGACGTCGAATGGTCTTACTCTCGCTCAGAAAACAAAATTACAAGAGACCTTTAATACACTCGACCCGTTTGACTTGCAAAAAAAGATTCAAAAAAAGCTAAAATTAATATTTAGATTAGTGAATATTCAACATGTAAAACAAAGAAAGGCTCTTTAATGAAAGTCTTATTCAATATTGTAAAAAGACAGGAACATAAAGCCTGTGGATATGATGGACGAGTCCTTCGGACCAGCCTGTGCCCTATGGGACGTGTGGACAAAACCATGAATAACAAAAAGACGTTATTCACAGTTATTGCCCACACTCACAGGCTTCTCGCCCACACACCCACCAGGCTCAATAGCAATTATTTTTTAATCGCAACAAAACCTCTCAAAAGCAACACCTATTCTGAGGCAACGACTCAGTATATTTTTTGTCCTTCGGCAACAGGTTCTATTGAGGCAACAGGATGCACACGACAGTGGATTATTAAAATTTAGACTTAATTAGCATTAGTTAAGTTAGCCCAATATTAATCGTATGATGCTCTAATGAACCAACCTACTTACTGTATTCAAGAAGGGTAAAAATACCCGATATTTCTATCGGGTATTTGCATTTATTTAACTTCAGCAATGTTGTATTCCTTAGATGGAGGATGAAATAACTCATCCAAGGATTTAACTCCCAAAACGGGCAGATACTGATTGACGAGTTTACCTAGATGACTACTTTTAGTTATTTTCTCATTAAAGGTCGCAGGGTGGCCCTCGTTTAAATCCTCAAGCGCTCGCAGCAGAGCAGTCGTTACTGCAAGATCATGTTTATTCCAGTTAAACCTATTACCCCATTGTGATCGTCTTTTATCCAAATCGGATTTATGTTCTTTCACCGCTTCTATGAAGAGCTCCAAAGGCGTTTCAAGGGTTTCATCCTCCTCAGTAATAACAAACCCTCTTTCAGAACTGAGTTCTATTTCAGAACGGAGAGCACTTTCAAGTCCTTTCTGGAACGCAACTAATTTGCGCTGAGCATCTTCAAGAGAAGAGATATTTTTTCCTTTATTTGACTCCTTGAAGGCATCGATCTGACGCACAAGGGTGCTAATTTCTTCAATACAACCCTGAATGTAAATTCTTCCTACACCAGCGTTTATTAAAAGAGGTTGAGTTCCTATCTGCGCCATGAGTTCCTTAGTCAGGTTAAGAGCATTTTCTACTGTCACATGGTAGTCATCTTGCAAGTTGGGTTGCAATTCTTTCAGAGACTCTCCATAAAACAGTTTGGTTTCACCCTTGTGTTCTCTGGCAAAGGAGAATAGTTCTCGTTCTATCAAAGACATTGGCGTCATTTTCTTAAAGTTGTGAGCTATCCCAACAGCAATTGCATCAGCAATATGGTAGAGATGGTTAACATGGCAACGTCTTCCGTTAGCCACTTCAATCGTCTCCTCACTCGCTTCTTCCTGCATTAGGCTATGGGCTAACACATTATTAAAGACCACATCAGGATCAACGCCTAAAGTATTCTTAGTAAACTCCCGAATCTTTCGACGAACGACAGGGTTTACATGATGATTATTAGGGTCTGCCAAGTGAGCTAATTGCTTAATCAACAACGTTGAATAAATCATAAACTCATCGGAATGCCTAAACTCTGCTTCAAGCCCTGTTCCATCTTGTTTATCATTTAAAAGTCTTATCAAAAATTCATAAGAGTTATTTAAATAACGATCAATATTTTGCTGATTTATTTTTGCTTCGTCGCTTTCAGCTTCAGAGGATTTAGGTAAACCTAACATGTCTCGATACGTGTTATCGCCACGTAAAATCTGTGCTCTTTTAGCATTTGTTGTAGACAGTTTGTTATCCAAGGAAATAGCAGCGTCTGTAATTGTCTTTAGCGTAAGACTTTGTGCTAATTTATCGCCTGCAACGACAGGAGCAAATTTCCTGATATCCTCTAGATCCTGCAATGAGCCCCCCAGGTCTTTGATATAAAAATCAACCAACTCTTTAGGAAGCTTGCGATCACTGGTTAGTGGCACAGCAGATACAATTTGCAAAATTTGTTCTTTAATTTTTTTCTTTAAATCAAAATTGTCAATAAACGTTTGATTATCCCTGTTATTCAAATACTCTCTTGTATCTTGAATAAACTTCTTAAGCTCAGGGTGCGTAACACTCCAAGCCATGTTACTTACCAATATCGCTTGCAATTTCTGAGTTTGCTTATCGGCTTTTTCAACCAAATCCTTGTGTTGGCCTTCTAACCCAACCTTCACTAATTTGCTATGGCGATAGCGAGAAGCATGCTCTCTTATCCAACCCATGCCTGTACCAAGGGCTATCGATTTCTCCTCACCCCAACCCAGATAGGCTGCAAAAGGAGTGTCACCTTCTTTGCCAAATTTTTCTAACTGCTTGACATCCTCATCCGTTGTTTCCGTAACACTCTCGATGAGAAACTCCAGACGCTGCTTCTCATCACACACCAAGTCAATGGCTTCCTGGATTGCCTCACGATTATCTTTACCACGTTTTAATGATAAATAATCAATATTGGTAACAATAAGATAAGTGGTAACAGCAGTAATCGCAGTAAACACTAAAGCAATGGCAACGATACTAAGGGTTACCGGTCCTCCAATAATAGCCACCGCGACACCTCCCGCGATTACACCGGCTATTAATCCACCGACGCTGGCGGTTACAGCAGGATATTTTGCTAGAAAACCAGGCTCGTTCATCTGCGCGGAGAGATATAATAAGCAGTTCTCCATAAATGCAACCTGCATTTGCTGAGTGAAACGTTGACGGTCTTCTGCTTTCTCAAAATATCCTTTAATCCATCCTAAGATGGTTCCTTGTTCCGCTTGGGCTTTTTTGATTTCTTGATCATGAATCGTATAAATTTCACCAAATATTCTATTAAAGGATTGAGATAATTGATCAAGAAAATAAACCTCAATCGCTGTGTTAAGTGTCGCGTCATCAACGTTTCCACCAAGTTTCCGCTTAAATTCATCGCGCATGTTGGTGCCCGCGCTATCTTTTATACCGAGCAACACACACTCTCTGAAATGGAACAACTTCACAATTTCATCAGATAGTTCTTTATATTTGGCATCCGTGAACCCAGCTTTTTCCATTTCTTTTTGGAAAAGCGCGTACGAAGTATCATCCGCTTTGTTTTTGGTTGCAGCTAGCCATGCTTGATAAGCAGCATAACCAACACCTGCTCCTACAAGAGCACCAAATACCCCTGTGGTTGCATCTTTAATGCCTGAAAGTGGATTTATCTTGTCAAGAACGGAGCTTTTCTTGGCTGCAAAAACTGAGAGACCGGCTGCACCAGCGCCTAATAGAGCCGCTAAGGCACCAAACCCCAGCTTGGAAGCCAAGGAAACAGGTTGAATAGCGGACTTGAGATAGGCTTCTTTTTGTTTATGGTACGCTCCCATTTCTCCTGTGTATTCTTGAACGGTTTTAACTTGATCAGATGCAGCCAGGAGCTCAAGGTGAGTTACCATGTTTTTCTTTAAATAGGCTTCATGATTGGCTGCAATTTTGTCTAAACACGTTTCTGCGGATAAGTGCTCACGAGGATGCTTTAATACCTCGAATGCTTTTGCTTGTTCCACTTTCTGCTTTTTGATCAATTCAATTTCTGCTTGAAGTGTTTCTATATCCTTGCTTAATTGTTCAGTATCTTTCTCGCATTCTTTCTTGGCGTCTTGATATATCGTAACAAGATCAACAGAGCCTTTTCTTGCAGTCTCAAGATAATCTTTAGGACCATGGAGAGGTATCTCCTTAAAAGAGCTCCATCCCAGCTTGCGAAATTCCTCTTTTAACTGGTTGAATTCCTCAAACAATGCATTTCGTTTCTTTTCTTGGTTGTGAAATTCGGTGTAAGGTTCTTTTAGCTTGTTTACTCTTTCCTGAAGTGTTACTCCGTTAGTTTTATATTCTTCAGCATATTCATTATACATCGCTAGAACAATTTCACGTTCTTCAATCTTACCTTTAGGAGCAAATGATGCCCACAGTATCTTCTGCATTTGCTCTACGCGATTTCCATAAGTCTCACACGTTTTTTGTAAAGCATCCCGTGCTTTTTTAAGTTCTGCATCAAGTAACACTTCTTCGGATAATTTCAGCCACTCTTGTGCTGACTTCTGTTCTTCCTCCAATGCGCGCAAACGTTTATCCCATTCATCAAAAGCTTTAATTTCAGATTGAATTTTTTCTATGGTTGTTTTTATTTCCTTATTATCCGTTCGGCATGCCTCAATGGCTTCTTTATAATCATTCACGAGATCAGTATTCTCTTTTTGAGAGAGATACTTTTTATTCTTTATTAATTCATATAAGGCAGTATATTGCTCGGCATTTATTTCTTTTTCACTTAGTTGGTTGATGGCTTTCTCAAGACTTAAGAGAAGCGTCTTGTTCTCGTCAATAACTTGTGCCAATTCAGGGATTTGTGCATAGATCTCATCACGTCTTTTTTCAGCTTGTTCTCTAAGCTTACGGTAATCGTTCAGATAGATTTCTCCGATGACGTATAATTGCTCAAACTTTTTAGATTGCTCTAGCCCCTCAAGAGCAATTATTTTATCTTTTTGCTCTATAAATGCTTTTTGTGTTTGTTGGAGCTTCATGTAAGCTGCTTTAAACGCTTTGTCTTTTAGTAGGGGGCCCTCTTCAGGATAAACCTTTTGTTTAATCTCTGTTATAACTGGAGGTAAATAAGCATTAATTGCGTCGAGCTCTGGATCCTTACTCTTTCTAGCCTTGGGGCTTGAGACTCTATTACGAAATGCACAATACTTTTCTTTGGTTTCAACAAGATCTTCAAAGGCGTTTAGCATTTGTTCCAGACGTTCGTAGTATCCTTGCAAATCGGTTATATCGCCCTCTGGCAGAGCAGTAATTTTATCTATAATAGCGTGGATTCTCGTTGCGAGACCTTTGCTATCAACCACCAACTCGTCTCTCTTAGTTGGTTCATTAATCTTTAATTTTTCAGAATTTAATCGTTCCTTGAGCCCATTTGCCTTGTTTAATAATTCTTCACGTTTCATAATATAATATCTCTCTCGTTTTCGGCTAAATGCAGGTCAAAACGAATTCATAAAGACCAATACACATTAAAAACAGCCATACTGTGTAAATAATATGATACAACATAAATATTAAGGGGGGCTTAAGGCTTTCTTAGGTGAAACTTAAACGAATTGCCTCAAATTATCTGTTGCCGAAGGATGACGTAAATAAGTCCATAAATTGCTTCGTTGCCTCAATATGGCTGTTGCCGAGCGAGAGGAACAGAAATGGGGCAAGTGAATATGGATTTGTATCTAAAAATACAGCGTATCCGCTATCAACGAGGCAATAGAGCGTTAAAAAAACGCATTCTGGATGAATTTTGCGAGACGCATCATTATCATCGCAAAGCAGCAGCTCGTTTATTAAGACAGTTACCCATTTCTGATAAAAGTCCGAAGAAAGTTGGAAAAAAGAAGACCTATGACCCATCCATATTGCTGGAGCCTTTAAAAAAGATATGGCTTGGCACGGATCAGATGTGTGGTAAACGATTAAAGAGAGCTCTTCCCTTATGGTTACCTCATTATCAAAATCATTATGAGCCTTTAGCGGCGGAGATATCCTCTCAACTGCTAACCATGAGCGCTGCTACAATTGATCGCTTACTCAAGCCTGTTAAAACTCGCTATGGAAAAGGCTTAAGTGGAACAAAGCCTGGAAGTATTCTCAGGAATCAAATTCCAGTCAATACGAATCAGTGGAATACTAACGAAGTGGGTTTTATGGAGGCCGACAGCGGCGCATTGTGGAGCATCACTAGCCGGTGATTTTGTTTGGTCTATTACGCTGACGGATATTTTCAGTGGCTGGACAGAAATGCGGGCCACTTGGAATAAAGGAGCTCATGGTGTCTTGGGGGGTATTCAAGACATAGAAAAAAATTTACCTTTTGAAATCAAAGGGTTTGATTGTGATAACGGCTCAGAGTTTCTCAATTGGCATCTCATTCATTATTTTACTGAGCGGGACCCACAAAAAGCGGTTCAATTTACTCGCTCTCGTCCTTATAAAAAAGACGATAATGCACATGTTGAACAAAAGAACTGGACTCATGTGCGTCAACTGTTTGGTTATCATCGTTTTGGTAATCCAAAGCTCGTTGAGCTTATGAATGACTTATATTCTAACGAAGTCTCCTTGTTATTTAATTTTTTCTATCCTTGCATTAAGCTCATTGACAAAGTACGAATTCAATCCCGTGTAATCAAAAAATATGATCAACCCCAAACGCCCTATCAGCGACTGATGACGTCGAATGGTCTTACTCTCGCTCAGAAAACAAAATTACAAGAGACCTTTAATACACTCGACCCGTTTGACTTGCAAAAAAAGATTCAAAAAAAGCTAAAATTAATATTTAGATTAGTGAATATTCAACATGTAAAACAAAGAAAGGCTCTTTAATGAAAGTCTTATTCAATATTGTAAAAAGACAGGAACATAAAGCCTGTGGATATGATGGACGAGTCCTTCGGACCAGCCTGTGCCCTATGGGACGTGTGGACAAAACCATGAATAACAAAAAGACGTTATTCACAGTTATTGCCCACACTCACAGGCTTCTCGCCCACACACCCACCAGGCTCAATAGCAATTATTTTTTAATCGCAACAAAACCTCTCAAAAGCAACACCTATTCTGAGGCAACGACTCAGTATATTTTTTGTCCTTCGGCAACAGGTTCTATTGAGGCAACAGGAAATAAAGCTTTTATAGGCCGTAGACTGAGAGTGATGGGCCCCGCGGTCGATGCCGCGGGGATTCGCTTAACTTAGCGGGGACTCGAGAGCGCTTAACTTAATGGTCTGCCGAATTAAAATAGATACTGTAGTAGTATTATTTAAGTCCTGAATGTAATTTTTTATGATAACTGGCTAAGGCAGCGGCAATTACTGCCGCCTTATGATGAGGTAGCGATTTATTCGAATAACGCAACCACTCTGGATGAGTGTCCACTAGATCGGTAGTGAGTAATCCCTGCTGAAATTCTTCTGACTTTAACATCTCCAGGTAGTAGGGAATGGTTGTTTTCACACCAAACACGCGCATTTCCTCAAGAGCTCGTCTTGAGCGGCGTAAAACCGCGTTCCAATCAAGGCCCCAAACGGTAAGTTTGGCGCATAAGGAATCGTAGTCAGGTGGAATCGTGTAACCTGTATAAATTGCGCTGTCAGTGCGCACCCCGGGCCCACCAGACGCATAATAGCGGGTAATCCGTCCAAAGCTTGGAAGAAAATCATTTTGAGGATCTTCTGCATTAATACGAAATTCAATTGCAAATCCTCGGCGTGTGACTTGTTCCTGTGTCATGGACAGTGGCTGACCAGCTGCTATCTGAATTTGTTCTTGCACTAAATCAATACCCGTAATTTGTTCGGTAACGGGATGTTCAACCTGCAAACGGGTATTCATTTCTAAAAAATAAGGACGTTCTTCATTGTCAACGATGAATTCCACCGTTCCCGCATTGGTATATCCAACGGTAGACGCCGCTCTAATCGCGAAGTCATACAACATTTGCCGGGTTGTATCCGATAATTGCACGCAAGGGGCTATCTCTATTAATTTTTGATGACGACGCTGTATTGAACAATCTCTTTCAAACAAATGAACAATATTGCCATGGTGATCACCAAGAATCTGCACTTCGATATGGCGAGGATTAGCAATGAACTTCTCCATGAAAATATCCGCATCACCAAAGGACTTGCTTGCTTCTGATTGAACGCGAGGGTATTGTTGGTGAATCTCATCGTCGGTATAACACAGGCGAATGCCCCGGCCGCCACCACCAAAAGTCGCCTTGAGCATAACCGGATAACCTAGTTTTTTCGCACAAGCAACTGCTTCATCACTATTTGTCAAATTACCATCGCTCCCTGGAATCACGGGAATGCCAGCTTTTTGCATAGCCTTTCTTGCCGCGATCTTTGAACCCATGGTGGCAATAACATCAGCGGTAGGTCCGATAAAAATGATGCCGGCCTTTTCGCAAGCAGCAGCAAATTCAGGATTTTCCGATAAAAAACCATAACCCGGATGGATGGCTTCGCATCCGGCTGCTTTGGCACATTCAATGATACGATGGCCATTTAAGTAAGCTTCTAATGGTTTCTTACTAAGACAATGCGACTGGGTGCCTCGTTTTACATGCAGCGCATACCTGTCGGCCACACTATGAATGGTGACGGGTTCAATTCCCATTTCTTTGCACGCACGCACGATACGAAGAGCAATTTCCCCTCGATTACTCACAAGAATTCTCTTAAACATCCCTGTGCCCCATAAAGTCGTTATCTTTGTAGTATACCCTCAGCAAGTAATATTGCGAATGTTATCGAGGTGTTACTCGTAGGGTTTAAGACTATAATTAATCTAAGATTAACTTAACCATCTAAATGAAGCTTAATACATAATCGGATGCGGCAGGAGGCTGATTAATCAATGAGATTAAAGAACAGCAAAAAGGCAGACATCCTGCAGGAAATCAAACGTCTGCACACAATACCATCCAATAGAATTTTAGATGATCAAATTCATTTACTTTATGAACAAAATCCATTTGGAATTATAGCTCAGTGCTTGGCAGCTATGTTTCTTGTCATTGCTATCTGGCCAGTGGCCGCTCAAGAGAAACTGATTGGTTGGCTTATCTATCTGCTTGTGGTTTCTGGTTGTTGGTTCAGTATCGCTATTGCTTATAAGGTTAAAGAAACTCTTTACGCTCCCAAAGCCTGGTTAAAATTTTTTACGCTATTTACCTTTCTTTCCGGCTGTGCGTGGGGATTTGCAAGTTCAATTTTAATGCCTACAGAAAATCTCATCTATCAAAGCTTTGTCGTTATCCTCATTTTTGGGATAACGGCAGGCTCACTCCCTTTTTTTTCGCCCGTTATTTCAACTTATGCATTTTTTCTTTTTCCGGCATTTATTCCGTTTACCATCTGGTTATTTTCGCAAGGCGGAATTTATGTTCTTTTAGGGTTTTGTGGATTAATCTACATGCCCATTATTTTCATCAGCTGTTATTACTCCAATAAATTCCTCATTAATTTTCTTTCATTACAGTATAAAAATATAAACCTTGGCACACTTAACCAATTACTCGAGCGTAGAGTAGCCAAGCGTACAAGCGAATTAGAGAAGTCTCTGGCTATCACCAAATCAACGCTAGAATCAACGGCTGATGGATTATTGGTTACTGATTTAAAAGGAAATATTGAATATTACAACCAGAAGTTTATGAATATGTGGGAAATGTCACTGGATTTCATAAACAAAGCCGATCTCTTTCTTCTTATGGAAGAAATGTTGTCGCAACTAAAATATGCAAATGAATTCATAGCAAAAGTAGATGAATTAAAAGAAAACCCTGAACAAGAAGGTTACCAGGACATTCTTCTCAAAAACGGTAATATCTTCGAATGGCATTCCAAACCCCATAAGCTTCGTCATGTGATTGTAGGTTATGTATGGAGCTTTCGCGATATCACTGTCAGAAAACAAATGGAAAAGCAGCTGGCCTATCAAGCAAACCATGATTTACTCACGGATTTGCCCAATAGAACACTACTTTATGACCGTATCAACCAGGCAATTGCTTATGCTAAACGCTATCAAACCGAACTGGTTTTAATGTTTCTTGATATCGATAACTTTAAACTCATTAACGACAATCTTGGCCATAGTTCAGGAGATCTCCTCTTAAAAAAAATTGCAAAACGCCTAATCTCATGCACACGCGAAAGCGATACTGTTGCTCGCTTTGGTGGAGATGAATTTGTTATCTTGTTTCCTCTCAAAGGACAAGAGAATATTTCACAGCTCTCACAAAGAATTCTCGGTAAGATAGCCAAGCCTTTGCAAGTCCTCAATCGTGAAATCGTTGTTACAGCCAGCATTGGCGCCAGTATTTTTCCAAAACATGGCAAAGACCCAGCCACCCTCCTTAAAAATGCAGATATGGCGATGTACTTGGCTAAAAAAGCCCGTAACAATTTCAAAATTTTTGATAAAACCCTCGATGAACAAACAAGGCAGAGTCTCGAACTGCAAATTGACTTGCGCAACGCGCTTATCGCTGGGGAGTTTTTCTTACTTTATCAACCAACCATTAACCTAAAGACTGGAGAACTCGTAGGTGTGGAGGCATTGGTGCGTTGGCGGCATCCGGCAAAAGGAATCCTCCTTCCTATTAATTTTATTCATGCGGCGGAAGAATCAAGTATCATCATACCCTTAGGTGAATGGATATTTACCCAAGCCTGTTTACAAAACCGAACGTGGCAGAAGGATGGGCTTAGACCGATCCGCATGGCAATAAACGTGTCAGGCGTACAACTAGCGCGTGATAATTTCGTCGATTTTATTGAGTTTACCTTGGCAGAAACACAACTGCCGCCACAATGCATTGAAATAGAATTAACTGAAAGTATTGTTATGGATGATAAAAAACAAAACTTACATAAGCTTAAACAACTTAAGGAGCTGGGTGTTAGTTTAACTATCGATGACTTTGGCACAGGATATTCCAGTTTAAATTACTTGAAAGAGTTCCCAGTTGATAAACTTAAAATCGATCAATCGTTTACCCAGGATTGCATCACTGATCATAACGATGCCTCCATCATCCAAGCCATTATTGCCATGGGTCATAGCTTAAAATTGCGCGTCCTCGCAGAAGGTATCGAAACCTCTGAACAGTTAGAATTTTTAAAATTTTGTAACTGTGATGAGGGTCAAGGCTTTTTTTACGGCTATCCAATGCCTGCAAAAACCTTCGCTAAAATATTAGAGGAAAACAAGAATTACCGATTTGAAAAAATAGCGAAATAATAGGATCTCACCACTTTGTAGCTCTAGAAAACGCTTCCTTGGCAAGCGTTAACCGCTTCTCGATTTCACCAAGTTCGCCTTTTAAAGCCAAGACCACTTCAGGATTATGATTACTTTGATTTAGTTGCGCGCTGATAGCTTCATATTGTGCTGATAAAGTATGCATTTCTGCTTCTAGATCCTGCAAAAACCTCTGCCGGGTACATATCATATCGACATAGTGACGTTTCTCTGATGCTGGTTCGCTAATATGAAGACGACATAAACTGACCAAAACAGTTATTTTTTGCTGAATTTTCTGTGCAAGGTAATAACCACTACGTTCGCTTTGATACCTGGTCAGTTTTTTTAGGTCAGCTTTGATTTCTAAAATAAAAGCTGACGGGCTAGCTTCTGCAGGTAAACGAAATAGTCCTTTAGGCAAATGGTTTGTCGGAAGAGCTTGACCGAGCTTACCCATCTTCCACTCTAACTCAGGTAAGCGAGCTTCCAATTGTCTAAGTAATTCAGCGACACTCATCGCGTCTTAGACTTTAGGTAAGGGCAACGTCAGTTTCTAGTTGCTGATAAGCGGCACGGCTTCGCACCCAGGAACTGACAAAAGGAGGCAAACACATAAAAATTAGACCCAAGGCCAAGGTTAATTCATAGCGACCTATTGAGCCAACGTTGATTCCCTCTGGAGGCATAAAACTAACCACCAACGTGGTTAAGCAACCGATGATGCCAATTCCTCCTATGAAAACCATGCCCATGATACCTCCTGGAATACGGAAAGCACGTGGGTGCTCAGGAGCACTAAAGCGCAGCTTTATAGCCGCAACAAACATTAACAAGTACATTAGCATATAGAGTTGCGCAGCCAGGGCTGTTAGCAGCCAATAAGAGCCATTCACCGAAGGCATAAAGAGAAATAGAAAGGAAAGAATGGTCACAATCACCGCTTGGGTAACCAACATGATCACCGGCGCCCCATGTCGATTCGCTTTCTGGAAGAATTCTGGCAAATTCCCATCTTCAGCAGCAACCAATAAACCTTTAGTGGGCGCAATGATCCAGTTACTAACTCCGCCTAGTCCACCCATAACGAGCATCAAAGCAACGATTGGCATAAACCAACTCAGGTGATATTTAGAAAAAAAGGCATCAAAAGCTTGCATGATACCCGCAACCAAATTGATCTCATGCTGGGGTAAAACAACGGCAATAGCTAATGAGCCGAGAATTAAAGTGCTTAGAATAATGAGAACAGAATAAGTCAAAGCACGCGGGAAAGCCCTTTGTGGATTATGAACATCATTAGCGTGCACCGTTGCGATTTCAATGCCACAAAAAGACAGCATAATCGCGGTAAGCGATACCCACATTGATTTATCTTGCCAATGAGGACTAATACTTTGCGAATCGAAGTTCACTTGCAGAGGATTCCCTCCTGTCACCCACGCAGCACCTAAGCCGATAATCAACGCCATAGGTAGCAGTAAACCTGAAAGCGTGCAAATATTGCTAAACAGAGCTGAGGAACGCATACCGCGTAAATTTACAAACGTTGCTCCCCAAAAAGAAGCGATGATGACTAACCAAAGAAAATAAGGATTACTCGCCATGGAAGGATTGATGAGATAACCAATGGTCCCGGCCACAAAAGATAAGATCGTTGGATACCAAATGACGTTTTCAATCCATTGCAGCCAGATCGCAAGAAAGCCCGTTTTTTTACCAAAAGCTTCTTTCACCCAAATGTAAATCCCACCTTGTTTTGCCCATCCAGATGCCAATTCGGCAGAGACTAGCGCCGTAGGAATCAAGAAAAATAAAGCGCCTAAGATAAAAAAAGAAATCAGCTGACTACCAAACAAAGCTGTCGCTGGTAAGTTACGAATGCTGTCGACAGAACCAACAGTAATCATAGTTAGACTGAAAATGGTTAACGCATGCTTTTTATTGCTCATTGCATTCCTTCTCTGCTGTTCCAATTTGCAAAAGGGTCCAAAAGGTCATTGTAACGGGACAAGCTTAAGATAACCTTAATAATCGTGTAAAAACTAGACAAATAGTGCCTTACTCTACGACACTCTGATCGTTTTGTAAATCGGAATAATGGTATAGGGGGAAAATATTCAAGAGCATTTATCGAACTGTGGCATCCCCGAGTAGGCACTGCCATTAAGTTAATGGATTTTTTCTATTCTCGAATTACCGCAGCTTGGCCGCGGTATCCATGTCTCGTACCACCCAGGGATGGATTCGTCTGCGCGGGAATGACACAAGAGGGGCTTCTTAGAAAGCTAGTGTTGCAGCCTGACCATGCCCCTCCTCACTCTCTATTTTCTTGGTAAGCGCCTCCAGTTCGTGAGTTATTTCAGTAAGAACAATTTTATTGCTTTTACCTGGGTGCCATTGAATTTTTTCTTGGCCGTTTTCCTTGGTAAATGTATCAATGGCTTCGATGCACTGCTTAAGCGACTCTAAACACGTTTTCCGTTTATTGATTGGTACTTCACTGAGTCCATTAATAGTAAAAACATCTAATATGACTTTCGCAAGCGCACTATTCTTTTTAGTAGCTTTCTCATCACCATAACTAACAGTGATTTTACTTAAATCCAATAGCATCGCTCCAGAAAGCGCTTCCTTTAAAAAAGGGGCAATCACCCAAGGATAGCTTTTTCCTTTAAATGCTGGATCTATCTTCTCATAGAGAAATTTATTTTCACTGATATACTTGGACAGGTTTTTTATAAACTGAATATCTTGCAATCTATCCGTATTGTGGGTAGCTGGGCGCAAACTGTTAAACCACCGATTTTTATCGTTGATCGTTCTATTTTTTGCATAAGCTTGATCTAGTTTTGTAGCAGCCTCCAATAAAGCGGGCATTGAGGGTATCTGAAACGGCATTTTTTTCTCCGGTTATTAATTATCCATATTCCTAACTCGAAAACATTAGACATTACGAAACGAACTTGCAACAAAAAGATTAACAGCGATCGACCTTGGAGTATACTCTCCATTCATAACTTCAAAAAAAATAATAATGACCAATCACCTCCTCTTTCATATTTTTATTTTTCTTGCGGCGGCTTGTATTGTTGTCCCGCTAGCAAATCGCTTCAAACTTGGTTCAGTATTAGGATACCTCATCATCGGTATAACAATAGGTCCTTTCGGCTTTAGTCTGATTGGTAATGCTGAGCAAATCATGCATTTCGCAGAATTTGGTGTCGTCATGATGCTATTTATTATAGGGTTAGAATTAGAGCCTACAAGGCTATGGCAGCTTCGTAAGGCCGTTGTTGGATTAGGTGGGCTGCAAGTCATTTTTACCACGTGCATACTTATGAGTCTTGGAATTCTGGCAGGCTTTGCCTGGCGAGTCAGTTTAGCCGTTAGCCTATCTTTAGCTTTGTCCTCTACAGCGCTGGTTTTACAAATCTTGCAGGAAAAGAATCTAATGCGCACAGCAACCGGTGAAACGTCCTTTGCAGTTCTGCTGTTTCAAGATATTGCTGTCATTCCCATTCTTATCCTTATGCCTATGCTGGCGTTGCCAGGTGACATGATTAAGGTAACAACCCATAGCTCTACCGCTTTAAGCGGTTGGGCACACGCAGGTTTGGTAGCAGGTATTATGGTCGCAGTCATTTTAATTGGTCATTACCTCTCTCGCTATTTTTTTTACATGATTGCAAAAGCAAATGTCCGTGAAGTCTTTACTGCATCTTCTTTGGCATTAATTGTTGGGGTTACCTTAGTGATGCAAGTCGTGGGTGTCTCACCAGGACTTGGAGCGTTTGTTGCAGGTGTCGTATTAGCGAACTCTGAATACAAGCATACCTTGGGAACAGACATTGAGCCATTTAAGGGCTTACTCCTCGGCTTGTTTTTCATTTCCGTAGGGATGAGTATGAACTTTGAGCTGTTGTCTTATCAGCCCATTCAACTCTTAACTACAGTTTTGATCTTGCTTACAATGAAGACTTTAGTACTTCTAATTCTGGGTCACTATTTTGGGTTAACTCAGTTACAAACCATTGGCTTTGCATTACTTCTTTCCCAGGGAAGTGAGTTCGCATTTGTCTTATTGCAATTTGCCAGAACAACACATGTTATAGGAAGTGACCAGGCCAGTTTCTTCACTTTGGTTGTTGCCCTCTCCATGGCCACGACTCCCATCCTCATGCTTATATTTCAGCACCTCATTGTCCCTCGCTTTCTAACCATATTACCGACACATCAATTTGATTCAATTGATAAACAACAACCGATTATTCTTGCTGGTTATGGTCGTTTTGGACAAATTATCGGACGTTTTTTGAATGCTCAAGGCATTGATATCACCATTTTGGAAAAGGATGCCGATCAGGTCAGCTTGCTCAGGAAATTCGGCTTTAAAGGCTATTTTGGTGATGCCTCACGCCTTGACTTACTTAGGAGCGCTGGAGCAGCCCAGGCTAAGCTCTTGATCGTGGCAGTAGATGACCCAGAAACTAGCCTTGAGATCGTCAAATTGGCCAAAGAGGAATTCCCACAATTAAAGATATATTCGCGAGCACGCAATCGTCGTCATGCCTATGAATTAGACAAAGCCGGAGTAGATTATTTCAAACGTGAAACATTCGACTCCTCATTAAGCATGGTAAAAGAAATTATGAAATTCCTAGGTTACAGTGAGAAAGTGGTAGAAAAAAATGCGCAGTCATTTGCTGAGCATGATGAAACAGCGTTGCGCCAATCATTTGCATTTTTCGAACAGGAGCACGAATTAATTAGTTTTTCACGCCAAGCAACTGGGGAGTTGGAAAAGATTCTTCAGGATGATCAGCGCTCTCAATGAGCTTTGTTAGAATAGTCTTACTGGAAAGAGTGCTGCCAAACTGATATCAATAGCGTTATGTCAAGCGTTCTCGAATCCCCGCGGCATCGACCGCGGGGGTCCATGTCTGGACATGGATACCGCGGTCAAACCGCGGTAATTCGAGAATAGAAAATACATTAACTCAACGCCATACTTCTTCTAAGACTTTATGCTTTTTCCTTAAAACGAGCAACGCTGGCGTTTATTTCTTGCCAAGCAGATTCTGGTCCTTCCCAACCATCAAGCTTTACCCACTTGCCTTCTTCTAAATCTTTGTAATGTTGGAAAAAATGCTCTAACGTTAGCAGAAAAGGACGAGGTAGATCACTATACGTTTTCACAGATTCATACATCTTGGTTAGTTTGGTGGTTGGCACAGCCACTAATTTCGTATCAACGCCAGCTTCATCAGTCATCTTAAGCATACCAATAGCACGGCACGGAATTACCGCACCATGGATCAATGGTACCGGCGTGACGACCAGAACGTCGACAGGATCACCATCTTCAGATAAGGTATTGGGAACATAGCCATAATTGGCAGGATAATACATTGCTGTGGTCATAAAACGATCGACAAACAAAGCCCCTGTTTTTTTATCCACTTCATACTTCACTGGTTCGCCATGCATAGGAATTTCAATGATAACATTGATTTCTTTCGGTATATCACGACCACTGTTAATATCCTTTAAGCTCATTATTTCACCCGGTCTAAATTAAACGACGCAATAGTAGCGCAAAACCATTTTAAAAGGCAAAAATAAGCGCGTAATCAGCTAGAATAAATTTAGGGATGTTCCCTAGATAACAACTCCTTTTCTAAAGGATGGGCGATTAAAGTGCGGTTTTCTTGGCCGACGCCCCGCGGCTTGTCCGCGGGGTCCATGAATCTTCAAGATCACTGGATCCCGCGGTCAAGCCGCGGGACGTCGAGAATTATTGAGAATAAACCTTAAAGATTGGAGTAGTTTTTATCTTGATTAAGTCGAGGTATAATCTCAGGTTAAGTCAAAACCATCAGGATGATTATGAGTTGCTTATTTTGTGAGATTGTGTCTGGGGAAATTAAAGCGGATGTCATATTTGAAACCCCAGAAATCATGGTTATTCGCGATATAAGGCCGCGAGCACCGACACATTTATTGCTGATCCCTAAAAAGCATATTGCCACGATCAATGATGCAGATAGCCAAGATGAGCAGTTATTAGGTCGCATGATACTAACAGCAAAAAATATGGCAAAAATCGAGCAACTCAGCGAGCAAGGATATCGCTTAGTTTTTAATGTTAATTCAGGTGGCGGGCAGGAAGTTTACCACATTCATTTACATCTACTGGGCGGTCGACAGATGACTTGGCCCCCGGGCTAGGATTCATATAATGCAGGAATTATATAAGCAAATCTTAAAAAGAATTGGTGAAGACCCTGAGCGAGAAGGGCTCCTTGATACTCCAGAACGAGCAGCAAGTGCTCTTCAGTATCTAACAAAAGGCTATCATGAGCGGCTGGAAGAAATAATTAATGACGCGCTGTTTGAGTCTGACATGGAAGAGATGGTTATCGTCAAAGACATTGAGATGTACTCGCTGTGCGAACATCATTTACTTCCTTTTCTTGGTAAATGTCATGTCGGTTATATTCCTAATGGAAAAGTATTAGGTCTATCCAAGGTAGCACGGATTGTTGATTATTATGCTCGCCGATTACAAATCCAGGAACGATTAACAACAGAAATTGCTAATTGCATAGAATCAATTACCGGGGCACGCGGCGTAGCAGTGGTCATAGAAGCGAAACATCTTTGCATGATGATGCGTGGTGTTGAAAAACAAAACTCAACCATGACTACTTCCGTGATGCTCGGTGAGATGAGGGCTAATGCTTCCAGCCGCAGTGAGTTTTTGCGCTTGATTGATTGAGTATATTCTCTAGGTTCAGCGGTTATAATGACAAGCAAGCAAATTTTTTGCTAGGATGGCATGTTTTTAACCTATAGAATATTGGAGATGCTGTGAGAATTGCATTTTTTATCAGTAGCGTGGGTGATAGTGATTTAGCATTAAAAACAATTAAATCTCTAGAACATAAAGGTGATAATCATGAGACATTTATTATTTCGCTGACTAAAACTGCACAACAACGCGTGGAAGTTTTCCAATCACCCTCAACCGTAATCAAAACAACACTCCCTGAAATCCTTCAATCGGATAAAGACCTATTTCCCGAAGGGGTTTGTACAGAAAATCAGTTAGAAAAAGTAGAACTTTATATACACAGTCAACAGATTGATTATGCTTATTTTGGTGTACCCTCTATAAGCAATGAAATTCCATTTCAATTGGCAGAACGTCTCAATATACCCGTCTTAATGGCTTATGAATTCATGTTCAAACCAGAAACCCATTGCTTATGGAAGCACGTACCTATTTTGCAGCAAAAATCCAACGTGCAATGGGCACTTCCACTGGCTGATGCTCATGAGGATTTTCAAATTGACGACAAAAGCAAAATACACATAACGGGTCATTTAAGTATTGATAATGCTTATGCGATAAGCCCATCCAGCACAAGAAAACCTGAAGAGATCAAAGACATTTTAAACGTTCCAACGGGTAAATCATTGGCCTTTGTAAGTAGCACTACTCAGCCTGTCGAAATTGATGCAGGATTTTTAGATTGTTTATTAACGGAACTAAAACACCATCCAAACATGGAAGTCCGTCTTGGTCTTCACCCGGGAATCCAAAATATGGACGTTTATTTGGCTGAGATTTTAGCTATTTATAAAAAACATCCTGACGTCGTCGAGCAATTTAAAATTATTCTACCGGATAACTTGGTCAGTCGCGTTAAACAACCTGAATTAACCATCAATGCCCCCATGTTTCAGAATGCATTCTTAAGGGTTAATGTGACTGGTTCTGAGGCTGCGTCTGCGGCTTCCAGAATAGCACAAGCCGTCCCGGGTGCGCTGCTGAATCAAGCTGTATTGGAAGGCAAGCCAGCTTACTCACATTTAGGTAAACCTTACTTGCCTCGCCAATATTTTTCTAACAGTATTTCCTCATTTTTTGCAGCCGCTCCTAATCCTCCTCGTTCGAAAGAAGACTTAGGCTTAGATGAGAAAACAACACCAGAAAGATATGCTGAAATAATTACGATTAAAACCTGAAGTATCTGGCGCGCGCCTGGATCCCGCGAACATGCTTGCCCCACGATGTATGTGGGGACGGTATGCCGCACTGCCGTTAAGCGATTTCGAATCCCCGCGGCATCGACCGCGGGTTCCATCATATCAGTTTGGACATGGATACCGCGGTCAAGCCGCGGTAATTCGAGCAGAGTGAACAGGTGATATGTAGCGTTTTTAAAAGACACGCATCACGCCACTATTCTTCTTCCTGAGAATCACGTTCAACATCATTTGTTATTTCGGATTCTTCCTCAACTTTCTCTGATTTGGGGGTATCAGAAGCTTCTTCACTCACTTCCTTCTTTGCAGCTGGCTGAGGCTTGTCTTTCCATTCCAATTTCACGCGGCCCTGCTTATCTATTCCAGCAACAAAAACCTCTATTTCTTGTCCTTCAGTTAAAACATCTTCAACTTTTCCAGAACGGTCGCTGCAAATCTGCGAAATATGCAAAAGCCCATCTTTACCAGGCAGTAAATTAATAAAGGCACCGAAGTCTACAATTTTGCTCACTTTACCTTTATAAGTTTGGCCAACTTCAATTTCCGCTATTAATGCTTTTATTTGACATTGTGCTTCCTCTAAAGCTGCTGCATCAGGAGAGAATAACTGCACTACCCCACTGTCATCGATATCGATGGAAACCCCGGTACTTTCACTCAGTCCTTTGATAGTTGCCCCACCCTTACCTATAATAGTACGGATCTTATCTTCAGCTACTTTCATCGTAACGATCCTTGGAGCATGTTTAGATAATTCTTCTCGATGTTCAGATAATGAATTATTCATCACACCCAGAATATGAATTCGTCCTGCTAAAGCTTGATCCAAGGCTTGTGACATAATCTCTTTTGTAATACCGGTAATTTTAATGTCCATCTGCAAAGCAGTGATCCCCTTCTCTGTACCAGCTACCTTAAAGTCCATATCACCTAAATGGTCTTCATCACCGAGAATATCTGTTAGTACAGCAAAACGATTGCCTTCTTTAATCAAGCCCATAGCTACACCAGCTACAGGAGCCTTAATAGGAACGCCAGCATCCATAAGTGCTAAACTCGTGCCACAAACGGTTGCCATTGAGCTTGAACCATTTGATTCGGTGATCTCTGAAACCACACGTAAAACATAGGGGAATTCAGCAGCTGAGGGTAATACAGCCATTAAACTACGTTTAGCCAAACGACCATGACCAATTTCACGACGTTTTGGACTGCCGACCATTCCTGTTTCACCCACAGAATATGGAGGGAAATTATAGTGCAGCATAAATCTGTCTTTTGTTTCCCCTGTTAAATAATCGAGTATTTGCGCATCACGTTCATTTCCTAGCGTTGCTACCACAATAGCCTGGGTTTCGCCGCGAGTAAACAAAGCAGAACCGTGCGTTCTTTCCAATATTTTGGTACGGATATTGATGGGGCGTACTGTTTTTTGATCCCGACCATCAATACGTGGTTCGCCGTCAAGAATACGTTTGCGAACGATGTTTTCCTCCAGCTTGGCTAGCATATCAGCAGCAACTGCACAATTAAGTTCCGGTTGCTCAACCAACAAGCTCTCAACAACTTGTTGTTTAACCTCAAGCAAACGCTGACGACGTTGCAGTTTGTCCTTGATTAAATAGGCATCAGCAATTGGAGCAGTCGCTAATTCAGCAATGCGTGATTGTAAGTTGCTATCAACTTGCACAGGAGCCCAATCCCACGCCGGCTTACCAGCTTCTTTTGCTAATTCATTTATCGCCTGAATGACGCCTTTCATCATTTCATGGCCAAATAAAACAGCACCAAGCATGACTTCTTCGCTTAATTCACGCGCTTCTGATTCGACCATCAAGATAGCGTCTGCGGTACCTGCAACAACCAAATCCAGATCAGACTCACCTATGGCTTTATAGCCTGGATTTAATAAATAAATACCATCCTTATAACCCACGCGAGCAGCACCAATTGGGCCATGGAACGGGATCCCTGAAATTGCCAAGGCAGCTGAGGCAGCAACCATGGAAATAATATCCGCAGGAACCTCTGGATTAAGCGAGAAAACAGTTGCAATAATTTGCACTTCATTATAAAAATTCTCGGGAAACAGCGGTCTTAAGGGTCTATCCATTAACCGAGAAACCAATGTTTCATGTTCACTTGGACGTCCTTCCCGTTTGTTAAATCCTCCTGGAATCTTTCCTGCTGCAAATGCCTTTTCTTGATAGTTGACGGTCAAAGGGAAAAAATCGCTGCCTGAAGCCACATCTTTGTTCCCAACCACTGTTACTAACACTTGCGTGCCATTCATACTAGCAAAAACAGCTCCATCAGCCTGTCTTGCTATTTCACCGGTTTCTAATACCAGCATATGCTCGCCAAACCGTACCTCTTTAGTGATTTTAGCCACGTAAGTCACCCCTTAAAATTCGTTATAATAAAAAGGCGCAGAAAACTGCGCCTTTCATTCTGACAAGAAAATCTGATCGGTTGACACTAAGCTCTAAAACGCCTACGTGACACTCCCGGGTCGAGTCCGGGAGTTGTACCGTAAGAATTTTCGAGGAATTAAATAAATGAATCGTCAACACACCTATTAATAAGAATCTCGTAAACCTAAATTTTGAATCAAAGCCTGATAACGAGTTTGATCAGTTTTTTTCAAATATTTGAGCAGCTTGCGACGTTTATTTACCAGCTCTTGCAAGCCACGTCGAGAATGAAAATCTTTTTTGTGATCTTTAAAATGTTCAGTTAAATATTTAATACGACCTGTCATCAAAGAAACTTGAACTTCAGGTGAACCAGTATCCTTATCACCTCGTTTAAATTCATTGATAATTTCTGTTTTTTGTGCGCTAGTTAGCGACATATGCACTCCTAGATAGCCAAGTGTTCTTTCAAAGGGAAGCATTCTACCAAGGCAGATTCGTTGACACAAGTATTAGCTAATAATTTGTGCAATTTTATTGAAGTTGCCTATTTTTTGCTGGCCTTGATCTTTTCCGCATTGCCGACGAAGGTCGGCATCCATAAATATTTTAAAAATCATCTGGATACCGGCTTTCGCCGGTAATTCGCCAGGAATAACCAACTACTGCAGACTAGTCTTTTGATGCTGGATCTGTCAGCAATCGCTTGACTATCAGGGTCTTTGAGGGAAGAACTTCCCCAAGCCCTATGAAGTTCCCTGTTTCGTCATAAAGACGAAGATAACCTTCCACAGAATAGTGTTCTCTACTTTGTAGCACGCGCCCTTGGCGTAGTACTATTACTTCGCTATCAGTTAAGGTAATCGCAGACAAATGGCGTACAGCCCGATCTGTGGGCAACAGGTAGTGGAGCAACTCATGAGAAGGTTTATGTTCTAATTCGTTTAAACTAAACATCCTTTCATCATCGAAGCCTGCTGTATACAAACGATGGAGTCTGGTTACGTGAGCTCCTATGCCAAGAGAATTACCTATATCCTCCACCAAATTGCGAATATATGTACCCTTACTGCAGGAAACCATGATATCGAACTGCTTACCATCAAAATGTTTTAATTCCAGTTTGAAGATATTCACCTCTCGCGCTGGTCTTTGTAACGTGATTCCTTTTCTTGCATATTTATACAGCGGAACCCCTTTATGTTTAAGGGCAGAAAACATTGATGGTGTCTGCTGAATCGTTCCTATGTATCCTGCCATAACTGCAAGCAATTCAGCCTCTGAGACATTAAAGTCTACATTTTGCTCTATTATCTCACCCAGAGCATCCCCAGTGTTGGTTTTAATACCGAGTAAAGCACTTGCTTCATAGATTTTATCAGCATCTAAAAGATACTGGCTAAACTTCGTTGCTTCGCCAAAACAAATAGGTAACATGCCTGTAGCCAGCGGGTCGAGACTACCCGTATGTCCAGCTTTTTTTGCTCGGTATAAGCGTTTTACTTGTTGCAATACCGCATTTGAGGACAGACCTTGTGGTTTATTTAACAGCAAAATTCCGTTTACTGACTGATCGCACTCAACTCTGTTACTCTTCATCATCGTTGTTAGGCGGATTGGCCTCGTCGATTAATCGGCTCAATCGTTTGCCGTACTCTATTGATTCATCATAAACAAAATGAAGTTGAGGAACCGTTCTTAGCTTAACCGTTCTAGCCAGCGCAGTACGTAGATAACTTGCCGCCGCATTAAGGATGGAGGCAGTTAAATCAATATCACCGCTTAAGACCGTAAAATAAACTTTGGCATGCCCTAAATCTGCGGATACCTTTACTCCTGAGATAGTGACAAAGGCAGGCAGTCGTGGATCTTTTATCTCCTGCTGGATTATTTGCGAAAGTTTGCGTTGCATCATTTCAGCAACGCGGTCTGTTCGCTTAAAATCAGTCCTCATAAACCCCGCTTTATTTCAATTGTTTCAAAAACTTCTATTAAGTCACCAGGTTTTACATCATTGTAGTTCTTCACCCCAATTCCACACTCAAAGCCTTGACGGACTTCAAGCACATCATCTTTGAAGCGCCTGAGAGATTCTAGGGTACCTTCATAAATAACAACATTGTTTCGAAGTACACGAATAGGATTATTTCGCTTCACCACACCTTCTATTACCATACAACCAGCAATTGCTCCTAGTTTCGGCGAGCGGAAGACGTCACGTACTTCAGCAATACCAACAATTTCTTCTTTAAACTGAGGTGCTAACATACCTGACAAGGCATTTTTTACCTGATCGACAATGTCATAAATCACGCTGTAATAATGCAATGGAACAGATTCTTGCTCAGCCAGTCGCTTAGCTCCCGCGTCTGCGCGAACATTAAAGCCAATCAAAATCGCATTGGAAGCAATAGCCAAATGGACATCTGATTCAGTGATACCACCGACACCGCTGGCGATAATCTCCACTTTAACTTCATCAGTTGATAGCTTAACCAAGGCATCAGCAATGGCTTCTGCAGAGCCTTGTACGTCGGCTTTAAGAACCACATTGAGAATCTTCGTTTCCGCAGAGGCCATGTTTTCGAAAATTCCTTCCAAGGACGTTTTTTGCTTTCTTGCCAACTTCACATCACGGAATTTACCTTGACGGAATAAAGCCACCTCACGCGCTCTTTTCTCATCCGGTACAACAATAGCCTCATCTCCAGCATGAGGGACTGCTGACAAACCTAACACCTCAACAGGTATAGAGGGGCCAGCACTATCCACTTGATTACCACTGTCACTAACCAACGCGCGAACACGTCCATATTGCAAACCGGCCAGAAGAATATCTCCCCTTTGCAATGTTCCACTCTGAACCAATACTGTTGCTACTGGACCACGACCTTTATCAAGACGAGATTCAATGACCACACCTTTTGCAGCACCATCAGTAGTTGCTTTCAACTCCAAAACTTCAGATTGTAGTAAGACAGCATCTAAGAGTTCGTCAATACCTAACCCGGTTTTAGCTGAAATCTGCACAAACATCGTGTCACCACCCCAAGCCTCAGGGATTACCTCATAATTAGACAATTCATTCATCACACGATCAGGATCAGCATCGGGTTTATCCATTTTATTGACGGCCACAATGATAGGAACGTTAGCGGCCTTCGCATGCTGTATTGCTTCAATTGTTTGTGGCTTCACACCATCATCTGCAGCAACAATAAGGATGACGATATCAGTTGCCTGCGCTCCACGCGCCCGCATCGCGGTAAACGCGGCATGACCTGGCGTATCAAGGAAAGTAATTTCTCCTTTCGGTGTGCTCACATGATAGGCACCTATGTGTTGCGTTATACCACCTGCCTCACCAGCAGCCACTTTTGTACGTCGAATATAGTCAAGCAAAGACGTTTTACCATGATCCACATGTCCCATGATCGTCACAACGGGGGCACGCGACTCGGTATGACTTCCCTTGCTAATGACATCGCCTAAAGTATCCTCAATCGCATTTTCCTTCAGTGCTCGTGGCTTGTGTCCCATCTCTTCGACAACAATCACAGCTGTGTCTTGATCAATCACTTGGTTAATGGTGGCCATAGCGCCCAGTCCCATCATGGCCTTGATCACTTCAGCCGCTTTCACAGACATTCGCTTGGCGAGTTCAGCAACAGTGATCGTTTCAGGAATCATGACTTCATGCACGACCGGTGCTGTTGGCATGGCAAAACCATGCGTTAATGCTTCTTCAGCTTCTCTGTATTTTTCAGATTTCTCACCCTTACGTTTTTTGGGCTTATGACGTTTCTGACGAACTTGCATGTGTTCATCCTCGTCATGTTCCGGAGCCATATACCTATTTCTTTTCTTTCCTCGTTTGAAGTCGGAATCTGAATCAGCGTCTTTCTTATCGACGTGCTTCTTCTTGCTAACCTTTTCAACTTTATCTTCTATAACCTCTATGGGCTTTTCTTTGGGTGCCACTTCAACAACCGCTAGCTCTTCTGTGAATTTCTCCGTTTCACTGGGCTTTTCCATAGCCTCCACAGGCTGCTCAATTTGTTCTACTTGTTGAGATTGTGTTTCTTGCGATGTTACAGCACTTTCCTCAACCAAGGCATCGGCAGTGCTAACTTCTGTTTCTACCGTTTCCACTGCCTGCTCAGCCGTGGCCGCATGATTCACTTCAACTTCCGGCTCCGCTTCATGTTGTTGTTCAAGCAAACTACTTCGCTTGACATAAGTCCGCTTTTTACGAACTTCAACATTAACAGTTTTACCACTATGCATGTCATGGCCGACAGTAACCTGTGTGAGACTTTTGCGTTTCAAAGTGATTCGCTCGGGAGAAGAACGATTTTCTCGACTTGCACTACCTTTTAAATAATTTAACAAGATCCGTTTTTGATCTTCATTTACCGTTTGATTATCGTCAGTAAAAGCTAATCCCGCTTCCTGTAACTGGTCTAATAGGCGTTTAGCAGGGATACCAACGACTTGAGCCAATTGTTTAACCGTCACATCCGCCATAATTTAACCCCCTTTCAGCAGTCTCCAAAAGAAACTACTCTCTAAAATTCTAATGCTTACAAGCTTGATAAGTATCACAGCTTAACTGCAACACTTATGCTTTAGTTTTCCGCTAGCCTTAAACAAGTTAGGTCAACAATAAACCTGCCGTTTGGCTCTATTGGAACCACGGTTCCCGTGCTTTCATAATCAGCTTAGCGGCTTTCTCTTCTGTCATGCCTTCAATATCTATTAATTCATCCACTGATTGTTCCGCTAATTCTTCCATTGTAGTTATACCTTTAGCGGCTAAACGATTCGCTAAAGCATCCGTCATACCTTCCATAGTTAATAAAGAATCAGATGGAGTACCGGCTAGCCCTTGGCCTGAAGTTAATGCTTGTGTTAATAAGATGTCATTAGCACGATTTCTTAATTCATCAACGATTTCCTCGTCAAATTCCTTAATTGCCAACAATTCTTCTTTGGGGACATAAGCAATTTCTTCAAGCGAAGAAAACCCATTTGCCACCAAAAGACTGGCGATTTCTTCATCCACTTCCAAGGTAGAAGTAAACAAGTTAATAATTTTACCGGATTCTTCTTGACTCTTGCTGTTAAATTCCTCAATTGTCATAACATTTAGGGTCCACCCAGTCAATTGACTAGCTAACCGAACATTCTGGCCATTACGCCCAATGGCTTGAGATAATTGGTCTTTTTGCACTGCCAGATCCATCGTATGGCTATCTTCGTCTACTACAATAGACGTAATATCCGCTGGTGCCATTGCATTAATGACTAATTGTGCAGGGTTATCATCCCATAAAATAATATCAACACGCTCCCCACCAAGTTCGCTAGACACAGCTTGTACACGAGCTCCTCGCATACCTACACAAGCTCCCACAGGATCGATGCGACCATCGTTGGTTTTGACAGCAATTTTGGCTCGATTTCCTGGCTCTCGTGCAGCAGCCTTAATTTCGATAATATTTTCCCCAATTTCTGGGACTTCTATCCGGAATAATTCTATGAGCATTTCATTGCGGATCCTGCTAACAAATAGTTGAGGCCCGCGTGCCTGAGAAACAATATCATATAAATAAGCGCGTACTCGATCATTTGGCCTGAACATTTCATTCGGCAACATTTCAGCTCTCGGCATAAACGCTTCTGCTTTACCGCCTAAGTCAATAATGATGTTATCGCGAGTTACCTTCTTGACAGTACCATAGATCAGCTGTCCCAGTTTATTTTTAAACTGATCAACAACTTGTTGTCTTTCAGCTTCACGAACTTTTTGCATAATCACTTGACGAGCCGTTTGTGCAGCTATCCTACCAAATTCAACAGAAGGCATAGGTTCTTCAATTCGACCACCGACCGTTATTGAAGGTGAACGTTCTTTTGCTTGTGCAAGTGTCAGTTGTCTTTCTGGGAACTCCAACTCTTCATCAGGAACGACATCCCAATAACGAAATGTTTCGTATTCACCGGTTCGAGGGTCCAATTTTACCCTCACACCAATATCTTTATCTGTTAGCTTAC
This sequence comes from Legionella lansingensis, assembly GCF_900187355.1. NCBI lineage: Bacteria > Pseudomonadati > Pseudomonadota > Gammaproteobacteria > Legionellales > Legionellaceae > Legionella > Legionella lansingensis. Next base: position 2,711,385 of record NZ_LT906451.1, read on the forward strand.
GAGTAGCGGATTCAAGGGCCGTTTGGATTGCTTGTAATACAACATCCTTGCTAACACCTTTTTCATTAGATAATGCTTCAGCAACTAATAACAATTCTTTACTCATTGTTCGCCTCACTCGCCTGTCAAATTTGCTTTTACTATTTGGGTAAATTGCACTTCTAGCTGCTCGTCACCAATTTTCAATATCAAAATATCATCGTTAACCGATACAATAGTGCCAGATAAATTACGGCTACCATTGATAGGTTTAAATAATTTAAGCCGAATATCTTGTCCTATATATCGCCTATATTGTTCTTTATTGAAGAGTGGGCGAGGAATCCCAGGGGAAGACACCTCCAAACTATAGTTTCCCGGGATCGGATCTTCAACATCTAGAAGAGCACTAACCTGCCTGCTAACTCTCTCACAGTCTTCGATATGAATACCATCTTCTTTATCAATATAAATACGAAGCAAAGAATGTTTTCCTTGTGGCAAGTACTCACAACCCCAAAGCTCATATCCTAAATCCTCAATAAGAGGTTTTAATAACTGCTCAATCTCGTTTTTTATCATATGTACCCGTCCTACTAGTCTCAGTAGGCAGCTATTTCGAAATGATTATCATCTGAGTCATCGTGATGAATCTGGCGTGCCTATCATTACTTCTTTTTAGCACCTTTGAAGGTATCTTTCAGAGAAGTAGGTTGTGTAACATCGTCCGACTGAAGCTTTCAATAGGCTTCTTTCAAAACGCTACAGCGAGTCTCAAAAGAAGCCTAATCGACCATTTACCATTTAAACATAATAAAAAACCCCATAAATGGGGTTCAGAATAGTGGTAGCGGGGGCAGGATTTGAACCTACGACCTTCGGGTTATGAGCCCGACGAGCTACCAGGCTGCTCCACCCCGCATCAACTGAGGGCAAGTATACTCACCCTTATTCTAGTTATCAAGCTTTTTTTATTGCTTTATTATGAGCCAGATAGCCACCATCAATTTTAAATTTTAAAAATAGAAGATAGAACACTATTTTTCAAGTATGAAAGGGATTTCTTGCTAAAAATCGAATTACCATGGCTTAACCACGGTAATTCGATGTTCTAAGGGCTACCCAGAAAAAGCAGCAACACAAGCTGAAATTAATGCGGACGGAAATATACCTAAGAATAGCAATGACAGACAGTTTGCGGAGAATATTAGATTCATTGCACCTGAAAATCGGATCTGAGTACTATCAATTGCTTCATCAAAATACATTACTTTAACAATACGAACATAATAGTAAGCTCCGACAACAGCAAAAATCAGGCCTAATACTGCTACCCAAGTTAAATGCACGTCAACCAACGCTTTGAGGACAAGTAATTTTGTAAAAAAGCCAACCGTAGGTGGAACTCCAGCCATAGAAAACATAACGATGAGCATCATAAAAGCGAGCCAAGGGTTGCGCTTGTTAAGCCCTTTCAGATCATCTATAGCTTCCACTTCGACACCATTCTTAGATAACAACACAACTAGACCAAAAGCAGCCACAGTCATAATTGCATAAACGACAATATAGTAAAGGGCTGCTGCATAACCTGCTGGATTCGCTGCCAGAACCCCAAACAGAGCATAACCCATATGCGCAATCGCCGAATAAGCCAGAAGCCTTTTGATATTGGATTGAGTAATTGCAAGCAAATTTCCAAGTCCAGTAGAAAGCAAAGCCATAACCACCAGCAAGTGTTGCCATTGCACTGCTGCATCAGGCAAGCCGAGGGTTAATAGTCTCAACGCCATTCCGATTGCAGCAATTTTAGGACCAGCACTTAGAAAAAGGGTGACGGAAGTTGGTGCTCCTTGGTAAACATCAGGCGCCCACATATGAAAAGGCATTGCCGCTAATTTGAAACCAACACCAGCCAGGATGAATACCAGAGCAAAGGACAAAAGGGTATTTTGTTCTTGCCAGTTAGCAGCCACGGCATTGGCAATATCAAGTAGATCCAGTTTGCCTGTTGACCCATATAATAATGACAAGCCATACAACAACATGCCAGAGGCAATAGCTCCCATAACGAAATATTTCATGGCAGCTTCTGTTGCATCACTGTTACTTCGTCGAATTGCTGTCATGGCGTAAAGAGGTAAGGAAAGTAGCTCTAGACCAAGATAAATGGTTAATAATGAATGTGCAGAAACCAATACCATCATGCCTAAAGTAGAAAATAACCCTAAAATGTAGTAATCACCTGATGGTATTTGGCGTTCATCTATATAATGCCTTGAATAAAGAAAGGATAAAAAAACACTCATATAGATAAATAACTTCATCAATTGAGCCACATCATCACTGATAAATAACCCGCCTAGAATTGTTACCTTATAGCTACCCAAAAAGAGAAAACTAACACAGGCAGCCAAAGCAAGGCCGATCTCGGCACAAATGAACGCCATTGAAGGATAGCGGTGCCGGAAAAAAAGATCAGCCAGCAAGGCAATACATGTTGTAACTAGCATAATCATTTCAGGCAAAGCAATATGTAGATTCTCAAGTAATGCTGTCATGTCTATTAACCTTGCTAATTATAATTTTGATTTATCCGCTAAAGCCAAAGTATGGCTTACTGATTGATGAACATAGTCAAGCACCGGTTTTGGATAAACACCCATTCCTACGACCATAATGGCTAGAAGAACATAAGCGCTTGTTTCAAAGCCAGATAAGTCGCGTAACGCAGCTACCTTATCATTGGCAATGGGGCCAAATATAACGCGCTTATACATCCACAAAGTATAAGCAGCACCAACAATCAAAGTAATAGCAGCCCAAAAAGCCATCCAGAAGCTCGCTTTGACGCTACCTAAGATAACCATAAATTCACCAACAAATCCTGAGGTACCTGGCAAACCCGCGTTGGCCATGGCAAAAAGCATGAAAAAAGAGGCAAAGACTGGCATGGTATGCACAATGCCGCCGAAATCCTTTATTTGTCGTGTGTGCATGCGATCCATAATGAAGCCTACGCCAGCAAACATCGCACTGGAAATAAAGGCATGTGAAATGATGACAATAATGGCGCCTTCGAGAATCAGAGCCGCATTGCTTAGACCTGACTGATGAGCGATTGCATAGATGGCGAAACAACCTAATGTCACAAAACCCATGTGAGAAATGGAAGAATAAGCAATCAGGCGCTTCATGTCTTTTTGAATAATAGCCACCAGACCAATATAAACCACCGCAATTAAAGATAGCGTTATCATTACCATGGCATATTTGCTACAAGCATCTGGCACAATGGGCAGAGAAAAACGAATAAAACCGTATGCGCCTAGCTTCAGAAGAATTGCAGCCAGAACAATTGAGCCCCCAGCAGGTGCCTCTGTGTGAGCATCTGGTAACCAGGTATGTACTGGGAACATGGGTATCTTTATGGCAAATCCCAGGAAAAATGCAATGAATATTAACGTCTGTGCTGTCATGCCTAGCTTGAGTGCATAAAAGGTTTCAATTTTAAACGACCCTCCTACATACCCCATATAAAGGAAGGCCGCCAACATTAAAACTGAACCCAAGAAAGTATATAAGAAAAATTTAATGGCAGCATAGACACGATTTTCATGACCCCATATACCAATAATCAAATACATGGGGATCAAAGTCGCTTCCCAAAAGATATAGAAAACGATGGCATCAAGTGCCGCAAACACACCTACTAGCAAGCCTTGCATAATGAGGAAGGCAGCCATATATTGAGCCACGCGTTTATGAATGCTGTCCCAAGTGGCCAGAATGACGATGAGAGTAGTAAATACCGTTAGAACAATGAGCAGCAAAGATAATCCGTCTATGCCAAGACTGTAGTTTATCCCCAGCGCTGGCATCCATGAATATTCACTTACAAATTGCATGACCTGTGTGTTTAAATCAAAGCCTGTTATCAAAGGAACACACATTATCAGCGTTAATAACACCGTAAATAGCGATAAATAACGCGATACATTGGGGTTATCATCATCGCCGGTGAGAAATACAAACACTCCACCAATAATAGGTAACCAGATCAATAAATTGAGCAAATGTTGCATACCTTCACCTTATAAATCAGCCTAATAACAACCAGCATAAGAAAACAAAAAGACCGATAATCATAACCGTTGCATAGTGGTATAAATATCCACTTTGAATGGCACGCCCTCTTTGAGCAAACCATCTTACCGTGCGACCAGTTCCGTTAACGACTATTCCATCAATAAGCCTTTGATCACCGGTGTCATAAAAGAAACGGCCAAGTGCTTTTGTACCAGGAACGATGACACGCTCATTAAAGGCGTCAAAGCCATATTTATTAACAAGAATACGGTAAGGCCAAGAGAACCTTCGAGCAAGGGTGGCGGGAATTGATGGTATGGCAATGTAGCAAATCCAGGCAATGAAAATACCGGCTATTGTGATCCAAAAAACCATTGTTGTAACCGCGTGTAATGCTTCCTGCCAAGGCGAAAAAACTTCTCTAGCAAGCTCGCCTAGCACATTATGCTGTGGTAAAACAAACAATGACTTGCCTATCAACGTAGGAGTATCAAAAAGCATTGGCATATAAAGGATATAACCAATGATGACTGAAGGAATGGCTAATACCACTAAAGGCAGCCATACGACCCAAGGCGATTCATGAACATGTGATAATGTATGCTCATCCATTCTTGGCTTGCCATGGAAGGTCATGAACAAGGCACGGAAAGTATAAAGAGCAGTTACCATCGCTCCAGCAGCCACACAAAAATAAGCATAGCCGCTGCCAGGAATATCAGACAGTTTTGCGGCTTCAATAATTGTATCCTTAGAATAGAAACCAGCAAATGGCGGAATCGCACAAAGTGCTAAACTGCCAATCACAAATGTAACATAGGTAATGGGCATCTTATTCCATAGTCCACCCATCTTACGCATATCCTGCTCATGGTGCAGACCGATAATAACTGAACCTGCACCCAAGAAGAGCAGGGCTTTAAAGCAAGCATGTGTTAATAGATGAAAAATTCCGGCACTATAAGCTGAAGCTCCCATCGCGACCATCATATAGCCTAATTGTGATAAGGTTGAATAAGCCACCACTCGTTTAATATCGTTCATTACTATGGCAAGTATGCCAGTAAACAAAGCCCCAGTCGCACCAATGACCAAGATGGTACTTAGTGCGACGGTTGAGAATTCCACGAGTGGTGAAATTCTTGCAATCATAAATACTCCAGCAGTAACCATGGTTGCTGCATGGATCAAAGCGGAAATGGGTGTAGGACCTTCCATAGACTCAGGTAACCAGACATGTAGAGGAACTTGCGCCGACTTCCCCATGGCACCTAAAAAGAGTAAAAGACAAATAACGGTAATCAAAGACCACGCATAGCCAGAATATAGCTCTATTGTTTGACCAGCCAAGGCTTTTGCACTGTGGAAGACGGTTTCATAATCAAGGCTTCCCGTGTAGGCTAAAATCAATCCTATCCCTAAAACAAAGCCAAAATCGCCCACACGATTTACAATAAACGCCTTTAATCCACCTGCGATCGCTGACTCTTTGTTATACCAAAAACTGATTAATAAATAAGAAACTAGCCCCACTCCTTCCCAGCCGAAGAACAATTGCAAAAAATTGTTTGCCGAGACCAGCATTAACATCATGAAGGTAAATAGTGAAATATAGCTGAAAAACCTTTGGTAACCATCATCATCAGCCATGTATCCGATGCTATAAATATGCACCAAGAAAGACACAAAAGTAACAATAACTAACATGACAACAGTTAAAGGATCGATCAAGAAACCAACGTGAAAAGCATAGGGAAACAAATTTCCGCCGCTAGCCCAGGTAAAAATATTAACGTTAACCGTGTCAGATGCTCCACTAAGAATGAGTATCGCAACATATACTGATAATAAGAAAGATAAACCCACACCAGCAATAGTTACTGAATGTGCTCCTACACGTCCTACTTGATTACGAAACAACCCCGCGACTACTGTACCAACCAGGGGTGCGAGAACAATTATGAGACATAGTTGTTGTATACTCACGTTTATCAACCTTTTAAATGATTCATCTTATCAACATCAATATTGCCCCGATTCCGGTATAGCAATACGACAATAGCTAAACCTATCGCCGCTTCCGCTGCAGCCACGGTTAATATAAAGAAAACGAAAACTTCGCCTGCAACTCCACCATAGAAGTGAGAGAAGGCAATAAAGTTGGTGTTCACCGACAATAACATGAGCTCAATGCAAACCAATAAAAGTATCACGTTTTTGCGATTTAGCATGATGCCTACAAGGCTTAAGCCAAATAAAATTGCAGCTAATATCAGGTAATTATTTACTGGTATCATCGTTGTTCCTGGTTTTCTTTTTCTGATTTCATCTTAATAAGTTCAATCCTGTCTTCTCGACGTGTCATGATCTGCTTCAATATATCTTGGCGCTTTGATCGAATTACTCCACGATGAGCAAGAGTAATCGCCGCAATGATTGCAACAAGAAGTAGTGCAGATGCGATTTCAAAGGCCAAAACGTAGTCAGTGTAAAGAACAAGGCCAATTTTCTCTGTATTGGAGACAGGATTTAGTGGGGCCACATAGTTATCATCCTCCACATTTGGAGTTACCACAACCTGGGAAGAAGCCGTTTCCACCGCCTTGTTGAAAATATTATCAGGCATTGCTATAAGCAACAGACCTGTGAGTAGAGCAACTAGAATCAAACCAAATGGAAGATAGCGCACGAAATGAGCTCTCATTGACTCTACATCAATATTAAGCATCATGACCACAAATAGAAATAGTGTCATGACAGCACCCACATAAACCAATACCAGAATCAGTGCCAGGAATTCAGCTTCGGCAATTATCCATAACACCGCCATTGCAAAGAACGTTACCACAAGAAACAACACACAACGGACAGGATTATTCTGCGTGATAACCATTAGAGCGGACAGCAAGGCTACTCCGGCAAATATATAGAAGACTATTTGTATAAATAACTCATGCATCTTTCACCCCATTAGCGCCATTTCTTATCGGCTTCTCTGTCCGCGGCCAATCTTTTCTCCATCAAATCACCTACAGCAAGCAACTTCTCTTTCGTCATAATATTTTGCCCTCGCTCGCTGATATGATAATGATGGATCGGTGTCACAACAATCGAATCAACAGGGCAAGATTCCTCGCATAAACCACAGTTTATGCATTTAAACATGTCAATGTCATAGCGTGTAGTGCGACGCGAGCCATCTTTACGCGGCTCTGATTCAATAGTTATCGCCAGAGCTGGGCAGACAGCTTCACATAATTTGCAAGCAATGCAACGTTCTTCGCCATTTGGATAGCGTCTTAATGCCAACATGCCTCGAAATCGAGGGGATAAAGGAGTCTGCTCTTCAGGGAACTGCACAGTCACTTTTTTCTTGAAAAAGTACTTACCAGTCAATCTTAAACCGGTAAATAGCTCCCAAAGCAGAAAGCTGCGTATGTAATGTATGATGTATCGATATGCTTTTTTCATTAGCTTTGCTCAATTTGACAGGTTAAAACCAAGGTCCTAGGTGTGCCACAACCATAAAGGCTGTAACAACTACCCAAACGATGGTTACCGGGATCAATATTTTCCATCCTAAACGCATTAGTTGATCGTAGCGATAACGTGGGAAAGTTGCACGTATCCACAAATAAATAAAAAGAAATAAGCTTATCTTCAGAAGTAACCAAACAAAGCCAGGAACAACAAAGAAAATATCATCAAGAACAGGAATACCCTCAAATGGTGATAGCCAACCACCTAGAAATAATAAGGTGATGACAGTAGAAATCAAAATCATACTGGCATATTCTGACAGGAAAAAGAGAGCGAAACCTATACCTGAATATTCCACATGAAAGCCCGCAACAATTTCTGATTCCCCCTCTGCCAAATCAAAGGGAGCACGATTGGTTTCGGCAATACCTGAAATCCAAAAGGCTACAAAAAGGGGCAGCAAAGGTAAAAACCACCAATGCCAGATACCACCACGTTGCGATAAAACAATTTCTGTCAAATTCATACTGCCTGCCGCAATGAGCACTCCAACCAGAGAAAAGCCCATTGCAATTTCATAAGAAACCGTTTGTGCAGCACTTCGCAAAGCACCAAACATGGCATATTTGGAGTTTGATGCCCATCCTGCAATCAGTACACCGTAGACTCCCAACGAACTCATAGCAAATAAATATAAGACTCCAGCATTAATATTGGCGAGGACAACACCCTCTGAGAAAGGTATAACTGCCCAACCGGCTAAAGCGGGTACGAGTGCAAATAAAGGAGCGATCACAAACAAATATTTGTTTGATCTTGTGGGAACAATGATTTCTTTAGTAATCAACTTAAACAAATCGGCAAAAGGCTGGAACAATCCTCGCCAACCAACCCGGTTGGGGCCAATGCGCACTTGAATGTAACCAATGACTTTTCTTTCAGCATAGGTTAAATACGCAACCGCTAGCAGAAGCGGTATGACAATAACCAAAATTTTGATAATGACCCATAGCAAAATGCCGATATCTTGTAGCATATGTTTACCTTAGCGCTTTATTGTTATGGCAGCAAAAGAGTGCCCCAAGTCTATTGTCTCTGGCATTGCGTTTGCCACCCAGACAACATCGGGTGCTACACGCTCATCACGTTTTAGCGGCAATGTTATCTCAATATCACCCTGAGATACAGTAGCAACCTCATCTAATTTCAACTTCTCAGCTGTCACTGGATTAATCCTAACACATGCACTTTCTGCCGCAGCACAAGTCTGCAATGCAGCAGCATGCCGTACAATCATGTCAGAGCGATAAAGTGGCCACTCCCCCACACGCACGAGAGGCTGATTATTCAAAGGCAGAGACTCAGGATAAGTCGGCTGGTATTGCATTTCAGACGTCTGATTTGCAAGGGATTTAATTTCGTTTAGCACGTCTTCTGAAGAAGTGTACTCAAAATGTTGGCAATGAAGCAGATTACCTAGGACTCTTAAAATCTTCCACGCAGGGCGAGATTCAGCATGAGGATTCTTTACACCTTTTACTGTTTGCCATACCTTATCCACATTAATATATGTACCAGAGGTCTCAGCATAGGGGGCAATCGGTAGAATCACATCAGCATAATCTTGCATTGATTCATGGTGGAAAGCTGACAGCAATACCACGAACTCAGCCCCTAACATAGACTGGCGAGCATGGTAAGGATTGGCAAAATCGTAACCAGGCTCAACAGCGAGTAAAAAATATCCCTTCAACTTTGCATTTAAGGCGGCTTGCACATCCATACCTGGGGTATCGACTATTTTTCCACCCACTGTTCGATGAGGCAGCATGCCTGCTAACCATGCACCAGCACTGTTTGCACCTGTGGTTAATCTTAAGATTCGAACACCATGCTTCTCAATCAAATGCACCAAGGTGCGCAACAAAGAAGCATCAGGATGATTTTCACAAAGTGCACCAGTAATAATCGTTGCATTTGGTTCACGTAAAGCTTTTGCGATTGCTATTGTTGTGTCATCTGGCTGCAAGCCCAACAATAATTTTTGTGCCTCTTCTGGTAAGTCAGTAACGTTATCGGTCATTGCCAATACTAATTTAGCCACTTGCATTGGTAATTCCTGTGGAGAAACAATCACTTTACCACTGAGTGCAAAATGATAGTCATAGTCGACAGGATTAATGGTGAAAATGCTAGCACCATTTCTATATGCCTTACGAACCCGCACTCCTGCTAAAGGTACCTCTCTATGAATATTGCAACCTAACAAAAGAACTGTATTCTGATTTTCTAAATCAGCGTAATTTATTGAGCTACAGGGTATAGTTGCCTGGTTTTCTTGATCACGAAAATCAATTTGCTGTATGCGATGATCAAGATTGTTTACTCCTAACTCTCTCATCAACTTCTGTAATAAATACAATTCCTCTAGTGTTGATGATGCTGAGGCAAATGCAGCAAATTGCTCAGGGCCATGTTGTTTAATAACTCGACTTATACCCTCTGCTGTAAATTTAAGTGCTGTGGTCCAATCCACCGTTTCCCATTGACCATTACGTTTTATCATCGGTTGTCCAGCACGAGCCTCACTGTTCAAGCCTAAATAACTGAATCTATCTCGATCTGAGAGCCAGGTTTCATTAATCGCTTCGTTCTCTCTGGGAACAACACGCATTAATTCGTCGCGTCGTACATGTATATGAACATTCGAGCCTAAGCAGTCATGAGGTGCTACGCTATCATGCTGGATAAGTTCCCAGGCCCTGGCTTTAAATCGAAAGGGTTTTGAAGTTAAAGCACCTACAGGACACAAATCGATGACGTTTCCTGAAACTTCAGAAACAATACTGTGTTTTACATAGGTACCAATTTGCATATCCTCGCCACGCCCAGTGGCTCCCAATTCACGCAAACCGGCTATTTCCTCACCAAAGCGAACGCATCGAGTACAATGAATGCACCGAGTCATATCCGTCTCAATGAGTGGTCCAAGATCATCATCTGCTACTGAGCGCTTACTTTCTTGATATTCAGATGAATCGTAGCCAAACCCCATTGAAATATCTTGCAATTCACATTCACCCCCTTGGTCGCATATGGGACAATCCAGAGGATGATTGATTAAAAGAAATTCCATGACCGCTTCTTGGGAATGAAGTGTTTCTTCAGATCTTGTAAACACCTTCATACCATTCGTTATCGGCGTAGCACATGCGGGAACCGGTTTGCGACTATTCTCAACCTGAACCAAGCACATACGACAATTTGCGGCTACCGATAATTTTTTATGGTAGCAAAAGCGAGGAATATAAATCCCTGCTTCATCAGCAACCTCAATAATCATCTTGCCGTTTTCAACTTCAAATGTTTTACCGTCGATTTCAATGGTGGCCATTGCTTACCTTCTCAATTATGATGTAACGATCGAACGTTTATGCTTAATAAAATACTCAAATTCATGATAGAAATGCTTTACGAAACTCTGCACAGGCCATGCAGCAGCTTCTCCTAAGGCACAGATTGTGCGACCTTCAATTTTATCTGCAACGTTTACCAGCTTTTCAATATCCCCGGGTTCTCCATGCCCATCTTTTATCCTATGAAGTAAACGAACCATCCACCCAGTACCTTCACGACAAGGGGTACATTGTCCGCAAGACTCATCCATATAGAATTCTGCAATGCGATAGAGAGCATCAACCATACAAGTCGTCTCATCCATAATAATGACTGCCCCGGATCCTAAACCTGAACCAGCCTTTTGGATGCTGTCAAAATCCATGTCTAAGTTCATCATGACATCTCCTGGCAAGACTTTCATGGAAGTACCTCCAGGAATTACTGCTTTGATTTTTCGTCCCTCACGTACACCTCCTGCCAACTCTAAAAGCGTCTTAAATGGAGTACCTAAAGGGATTTCAAAATTACCCGGCTTGTTCACGTGACCACTCACGCTAAAACATTTAGCCCCACCATTGTTTGGTTTACCCAGTTTTAAAAACCATTCTCCTCCGTTTTCCATAATGACGGGAATAGAGGCAAATGTTTCTGTATTATTAATGGTTGTGGGCTTGCCATATAAGCCATAATTTGCAGGGAATGGAGGCTTAAACCGAGGTAATCCTTTCTTGCCCTCAAGCGAATTGAGCAATGACGTTTCCTCACCACAGATATAGGCTCCTGCCCCCAGGTGATTATATAAATCAAAATCAACACCGCTTCCTAAAATATTCTTCCCTAAAAAGCCTGCAGCATAAGCTTCTCGCAATGCTGACTCCATACGCTCATAAGGTAACCAAAATTCACCACGAATATAGTTGTAGCCCACGGTAGCGCCCATCGTATAGCCAGCGATCGCCATTCCCTCAATAAGCTGATGCGGATTGCGACTTAAAATTTCCCGATCTTTGCAAGTGCCCGGTTCACCTTCATCCGAGTTGCAAACAACATATTTTTGAACAGGAGCATTCCGATTCATAAAGCTCCATTTTAACCCTGTTGGGAAGCCTGCGCCGCCACGTCCACGAAGAGCTGAAGTCTTTACTTCTTCAATGATTTGCTGTGGCGGAGTTTGTTCTTTCAAAATTCTCTGCCAAGCGCTATAACCTCCAATGCTTTGATAGGCAGCTAACGTCCAGGGCTTATCCAAATGAAATGTTCGATAACAAACTTGATTTAATTCAACCATGACAACCCACCTCTATCGTTCATTGGTATTGTTCCAACACTTGGTCAATTTTTTCAGGGGTCAAGTTTTCGTGATAATCTTTATCTACTTGCATCATGGGTGCATTGACACAGGCACCCAAACATTCCACTGATCTTAAAGTATACTTCCCATCAGACGTTGTTTCGCCAAGCTTAACATCCAATCTTTTCTGCAAATGATTGACTACTTCGGAGGAGCCGCGAAGTTTACATGAAATATTAGTACACACATTTATTAAATGCCGTCCAATTGGCTTGTGTTCATACATGTTATAAAAAGTGGATACTTCGTAAACAGCGATTGGCGGCATATCCAGATAATCGGCAACTGCATCCATTGTCTCAGGCGTCAAGTAGCCGTTCTCCTCCTGCACAACCATTAATGCCCTTAAGACCGCTGATTGTTTCTCATCCGGGGGATATTTTGCGATCCAATGATCGATTTCATCTATACCGGCCGGTGAGACGAATTGATGGAGCAATTTAGCTGAGTTCTCAGACATTCTTTCTAACCTTTTACTTAATCTAGGGTCTGTTGACATTTCGCTAGCTTGAGGCAAAATGGTTTGATTTTTGAGCATCGCAACGCAGCATACATAAGAGTATGTGAGTAGCGGAGCACAGAAAATCAAACCATTTTGGCCAAGATAGTAGAAATGTCAACAGACCCTCCTAGCGATCAATTTCACCAAAAACAATATCCTGGCTTGCCAGAATGGCCACACCATCGGCTAACATGTGTCCCCGAACCATTGCATCATAAGCCGACAAATGAGCAAAACCTGGAGCACGAATTTTTATACGATAAGGCTTATTAGCACCATCAGAAACGAGATATATGCCAAATTCACCTTTAGGTGCTTCCACAGCGGAATACACTTCTCCTTGGGGCAGAGTAAAACCTTCAGTAAACAGTTTAAAATGGTGAATCAGTGACTCCATATCGTGTTTCATTTGTTCACGAGTTGGAGGGGTGATCTTATGATCATCAGCTCTGACAGGACCAGGGTTTTGTCGCAGCCATTCTATGCATTGTCTGATGATGCGATTTGACTGGCGCAATTCTGCAACGCGCACTAGGTAGCGATCATAACAATCCCCTGTCTTGCCGACAGGAATATCAAAATCCACTTTATCATAAACGGCATAGGGTTGCTTCTTACGCAAATCCCAAGCAATACCAGAGCCTCTAAGCATGGGGCCACTAAAACCCCACTGAAGCGCTTCTTCCGGCGATACAACCCCAATATCAACCGTTCGCTGTTTCCAAATACGATTATCCGTTAATAAGGTTTCATATTCATCGACGCATTTAGGAAACCGTTCAGTAAATGCCCATAAGAAATCCAGTAAACCTCCCTGGCGATTAGCATTCATTTTTTCAATTTCGCGCTCGTTATGCCAGCGTGAAGGTTTATATTGTGGCATCTTTGTTGGCAAATCGCGAGCAACGCCTCCTGGACGGTAATATTTGGCATGCATTCGTGCACCAGAGACAGCCTCATAGCAATCAAACAAATCCTCTCGTTCACGGAAACAATAAAGGAAAACCGTCATTGCTCCAATGTCTAAGGCCGTGGCGCCGAGCCAGAGCAAGTGATTTAATATACGAGTTACTTCATCAAACATTGTACGAATATATTGAGCACGAATGGGGATTTCTACACCCAGTAGTTTTTCTATAGCCATAACATAGGCATGCTCATTACACATCATGGAAACATAATCCAACCGATCCATATAGCCAATGCTTTGCAAATATGGCTTGGTTTCGGCAAGTTTTTCTGTAGCTCGATGCAATAAACCGATATGAGGATCGGCACGGACGATTGTTTCGCCTTCCAATTCCATTACAAGACGCAATACGCCATGAGCGGCTGGATGTTGTGGGCCAAAATTGAGGGTATAATGTTTTAATTCGATCATTGCTCGCCCCCTGGCTTTTTAGAGTCTAGATAGCGATTATCATTGCGTATTACTTTGGGTACGAGAACTCTAGGTTCAATATCCACAGGTTCATAAATCACTTTTTGCAAACGCGCGTCATAACGCATTTCCACATACCCGCTAAGAGGAAAGTCTTTGCGAAACGGATGCCCTATAAATCCATAATCGGTTAAAATCCGACGTAAGTCTGGGTGGCCGTCAAATAAAATGCCGAACAAATCATAAGCTTCTCGCTCAAACCAGTTAGCGGATTTCCACAGCTCTTGTACTGAAGGAACCACTAGATGGGATTCATCCACAAACACCTTAACACGTACACGGTGATTGTGTTTGGTAGATAGTAAATGATAAACCACACAAAATCTTGGTTTAGAAAGCGCATAAGCCCTAGCTTCTTGGCGCTCAACCCCTCGTGAAAAACCATGCTCAGTAGCGGCTTCGGTTTCCCAATCATATTCGCCATAAAGCAGATAATCGACAGCACAAAGATCCATGAGCTGGTCAAAAGCAAATGCTTCATGATCGCGAAGTTGCAACAGGGCCGCTTTTACATAACCAACTTCTGCTTCCAGAGTAATTTCATCATAGGCTAAATGAACTGAAGCAATTAGCCCATCAAGTTCCGTCGTTAACTTTTCAACCAAATTTGTTAGTTTTGTCATCTATGGCACCTGCTTAAGCTCTAAGCTTCGATTATCTGCTTACGTCTAATTTTATTTTGCAATTGAATGATCCCATAAAGAAGGGCTTCTGCCGTAGGAGGACACCCCGGCACATAGATATCAACTGGCACAATACGATCACAGCCACGCACTACTGAATAAGAATAATGGTAATAACCTCCGCCATTGGCACAAGAGCCCATGGAAATCACCCATCTTGGTTCAGGCATCTGGTCATAGACTCGACGCAGAGGAGGAGCCATTTTATTGCATAAGGTACCAGCAACAATCATAACATCGGATTGGCGTGGGCTAGGTCTAAAAATAACGCCAAATCGATCTAAATCGTAGCGAGCAGCCCCTACATGCATCATTTCTACAGCACAACATGCCAAACCGAAAGTCATGGGCCACATTGAGCCACTTCGTGCCCAACCGATAAGTTTCTCTACTGAGGTTGTAACAAAGCCAGTTTTCTGCAATTCAGTAGCCATAGCAAGCCTCTATAATACTTGGGTATAACACAATATTGGGGCATCCATTATGGTCCTTCACTCCCATTCAAGAGCACCCCGTTTCCATTCATAAATAAAACCAATCACCAATAAGGTCAGGAAGATCATCATTGCAGTCAATCCGAACCAACCAATCTTACGAAGAGCTAAAGCCCAAGGAACGAAAAAAGCCGTTTCTAAATCAAAAATAATAAAAAGTATAGCAACTAAATAGAATCTAACATCAAAAGGAATATGTGCGCTTTCAAAGACGTCGAAACCACACTCATAGGGTGCATTTTTAGCTGAGTCGGGGTTGTGCTTGCCAAGCAGTGAGCCAGCGCCCAACATCACTAGGCCGATTACCAACCCAATTACAATAAAAACAAGTACAGGTAAGTATTGTGATAGCATAATTCCATCGCTCGGATTAATGGTGCCGAAGGCCGGACTCGAACCGGCACAGCTTGCGCCACCGCCCCCTCAAGACGGCGTGTCTACCAATTCCACCACTTCGGCATGTTAGTTATTGTTTTCCGCTCTTACTGCTATCAACCGGCACAGGAATTTTATTTTCCGGTATAATAGTTTGTTGAGGTATGGCTTGCTGTGTCGCTTTCTGGTATTGAGAGGATACCAAATATGACAAAGACAAGCTCGTGACAAAAAAAGTCAAAGCCAAACCGCCGGTCAATTTGAACAGAAAGCTTCCTGTCCCTTGACTACCGAAGACCGTACTCGATGCTCCAGAACCAAAGGCGGCGCCTATATCGGCACCCTTACCATGCTGAATTAGCACTAAGCCGATTAACACTATGGCAATCAGCACGTGAATCATTAGAATCAATTGATACATTTCACAATATCCACAAATTGTCGCGCATTAAGAGATGCACCACCGACCAAACCACCATCAACATCTGACATGGCGAATAATGAGCTGGCATTTTTCTCATTTACACTGCCACCATACAGTATGGACAGCTGATTGGCATCATCCAAGTCAAATTCAGCTACCAGGGCTCTTATTGAAGAATGTACTTCCTGCACTTGCTCTGGCAAGGCAGTTTGCCCTGTTCCTATCGCCCATACCGGCTCATAAGCCACAATACAATTTTTAAAGCAATGCTCCTTATGACCAGTCACTGCAAGCAATTGTTTAGTTAACACTTGCTCAGTCAATCCTTGCTTTCGTTCTTCCAGCGTTTCACCAACACAAAGAATCGGTATCATACCATGTTCTTTTACATGGTGGAATTTTTCAGCAATAAATTTTTCATCCTCTTTAAACAAGTGCCGACGCTCAGAATGTCCAACTAACACATACTGGCAATTGTAATCTTTGAGCATCGGCCCCGAGAGTTCTCCAGTGTAGGCGCCGGTATCCTTTGGATATACATTTTGTGCTCCCCACTTGATTTTGCTCCCAGCAAGTTGCTGCTCAGCCAAGGGCAAATAGATAGCAGGAGGAAAGATGATGCAATCAGCCACAGGCTCATTCATCAATTCTAGTAATTGTTGCAGCAAGATTTTAACTTGGCCAATCCTGCCATTCATCTTCCAATTACCAGCAACTATTTTTTTCCTCATTTACCCTCCACCCAATTACGGTGCGAGACTATACCGTAAAGTTTCATGAAATCCTATAGGTGCTTCCTTATTTTCGTAATTCTCTGTCCTCATTCAGAATGATAAATTTTAGATCTAATTGACTCTTGTCAATCTAATTAGTTCAGTTAGAATCAATAGACAAGCGCAAGGAGGTGCTGCGATGAAGGACAAGATGATAAGCTTAATGAATAAATTGTCAGGTTTATCTCAACCCTATGCCTTGGAAAACCTCATTCTTCTCTTCGATGGATGCAATGACATTTTTCTTGAAGACATAAAACCTCCTGAAAGCTTAGCTCCCCTATGGCATGCTCTGCGCAATATTCGCACACAAGTCTTAGAGTGGAAAAGAATAGAGACACAACAGCAAGAAATAGTCGATTTAGAGGCTGACATTATTCGTTTGAATAAAGACTTGTTATTTCTTGCCGAGCAAATGGAACTTCACAAAAGCTTCATTTCTGAGCAGCAGCGCCAAGTCAATGAGGTTTACCCTCCATTGCTTCAGACATACCATCGTTATTTGCTAGATAAAGAACCAACAATAGCAGTAAGTACACCTTCCAACCTTCGCCAGCAGAAAAACTTGATTCTCGCCTATCTTGAGGTTCTCAAAAACCAGTATAAGGCTTTAGACCTAAAAAATATTTCATTAAAGCTTGCTGAAGCCTTAATCGCACGCAAGAGGATCGTTGCCCAACTAAAATTATTAAATGTTATTGTCACTGAAAATTCGAGCTCATATAAAATCTATGAAGTATTGAAGAGAAATCGTGAGACCCTGGCTCAACTTAAAGTTGAATTGGAAAAAATACAACAGGAATTAGCTGAGAGTATTTCACTCAATGAGGTCCAAGAGAATATAAGAAATAAAACACAAGTGCTTAGAAGGATTGAAGCAGAATTGCTTAGTCTCGAGCGTAAATTAACCGAGAGTTCTTTAACCAGTGACATTAAAGAGAAGCTTAAAAATGAGTATCTTAAAGCCACCAACAAAGCGAAGTTTGTTGTCGATCGCGAAAACGTTGTGTTTTGGCATGGCTCTTTAATTAACCCTCGTGCATGGTATGAGTGGGGTACTAACACAGAATTTAAGGTGAAATTGGAGCAACTCCAAGCCGAAGAACATTATGTAAGATTATTGCATCAAAAAGAAGAAAAGATTTTAGAGCATAACAACCTTAATCAGCAGTTAAAGCGTAACCAAGGTTTTATCATATCCCCTAGTTTAAAATCTGATACTGATCATAGCAAGCTTAATGAACGCGCCATTCAATTACTCACCCAATATGATTTTAGATATAAACCCATTTCCCAAAATAGCGTTGATTTGCTTTCTGATGTTGTTGATAGAATAGGGCCTTTGAGCAAAAAAATAGATGAGTTTGATACGGCTCTGAGGCTGCTGCTTGAGGCGATTGCCATAGACGAGGACGTTTTGGAGTTACGCACCCGCTACGCATTATTGGATGATATCGATGAACTCATACCAACAACGGAGGAACTTAAAAAACTTCGAGACTCAGATGGCGAACGCCAAAAAGAACTGCTCAACTTGGATGAAAAAATTAAGTCTTGCGAAAAATGCCTTATAAACATGGATTCCATTAGCGATTACAGTATCCAACTCAAGGAAGGGGAGAAGAAAAAAATACACTTAACAGCTACACTGCAACATCGAAAAAAGCTACTAGCAAAAAATCCAGATCGTAATAACTATGAATCAAAGAGAGAGCAAGCACAGCAACTCATTCGCTTACAGATCGCTAGCTTGAATGAAATTTTAAATGATATAACCAGTCCACAAGAAGAAACCCGGGATATCTCCGACGAAATCCCGACGAAATTCAACCTTCTTATCACTTATCAAAATACCTTGACTTCATGGAATCGATTGATTAGCAACGCGAATACGTTGCTTCCTAAAGAGTTAAAGGAATGGTATCAAGAATTATTCATTGCCTTGCAAGCGCATGTCCGTGACGAAACCAGTTACTATCAAGCGAGCCATCTTTTGCACGATGTTCTCTTCGAAATTCAATACCCTGCTGAACCAGAAAAATTCCCTGTACTAGCGGCTTACCAGAAGCTTTGCCCAAATCCACATCATTCATGGCAAGTTCTACTCAACCTTAAACCGCCTTTTTACTCCAGTAATAATAAGTTACCCAATCCACGTAATCCTATCTTATGGAGCAAATTAGAAGAGCTTTATCAACAGCAGAAAATCCTTGCAGAGGAATACCCAAGAGAAGCAGAATTATTACATCAAGCCATCCACCAAATTCATCAAGCAGCCCTATCAATCGAAAGCAGTTCGCAAAATGTCTTGCCAAAAAATTTAAATCTTTTGCATGATCCCCGCTATGAAAGCTTGCAAAACCATCGTGGTTTTGGCAAGGTTTGGCAATGGTTAGCGCAATTATGTGCTTATATTCTAGAGTCAATAACAAAACGACAAGATATCAACTATCGCCAATTTTTCTTCTTCCAGCGAACACAAACATCCAAACTATTGGAAGAGGCTACATCTCAGCTTGTTAACCCTATTGCTGGTTAGGGGCTGATGACATTTCCTACTATCTCGTAGAAATGTCATCAGCCCCTAATTTCTACGTTAAAATATTGTTTTTCGATATGGCGGATGTCTTCGCTTAATTGTTTGGCTTGGGATTGTACTTTAGTGCTATCTCTCCCTTCCACCATCACTCTGAGTACGGGTTCAGTTCCAGAGGGTCGTAATAAAACTCGGCCTTCGCCTTCTAATTCATTGCTCAGGCTAGCTACTCTTTCAAGAACTTGGATATTTTCCGCCAGCTGTCTGGCATGCTTGGTTTTGATATTAATCAATGCTTGCGGCAACAAGTGGATCCCTTCTGCGAGTTCTTGTAAGCTTTTTTCTTGTTTTATCATACAGGTTAGAACCTGTAATGCAGCAACAATACCGTCTCCTGTAGTTGTTTTATCCAAACAAACGATATGGCCTGAGGGTTCCCCACCTATTTTCCAATCTTCCTTCTTTAAGGTTTCCAACACATAACGATCGCCGACTTTTGTACGCAGGAAGGGAACCCCCATTTGCATGAGCGCTTTCTCCAAACCATAATTGCTCATTAAGGTACCAACAACACCGCCTTGTAATATACCCTTTTGCAGTCTGTCTTTGGCAATGATATAAATGATTTGATCACCATCAACAATGTTTCCTTTTGCGTCAACAAGAATCAGTCTGTCACCATCACCATCCAACGCAATACCAATGTCAGCACCTCTTTGTATAACCTGTTCCCGTAAAACCTCCGGTGCTGTTGAACCACATTTCTCATTAATATTAAATCCATCGGGTTTATTACCTATTGCCAATACCTCTGCTCCTAGTTCACTGAATACATTAGGAGCTATGTGGTAAGTCGCACCATTGGCACAATCAACAACGATTTTAAGACCTGCCAAACGAGTCAAAGAGGGAATTGTTGCTTTGCAAAACTCAATGTAACGACCAGATGCGTCATTGATACGTGAAGCCTTCCCTAATTTAGCAGAGGGCACTATTGCTAATGGCATGTCCATCTCAGCTTCTATAGCCAATTCCAATTCATCAGGAAATTTACTGCCATCAGCCGAAAAGAATTTGATACCATTATCTTCAAATGGGTTATGAGAAGCGCTGATGACTATACCTGCATTTGCTCGTAATGTTTGCGTAAGATAGGCTATACCTGGTGTTGGCATAGGCCCTAATAAACTGACATTGACCCCAGCAGCAGAAAGACCAGCCTCAAGCGCTGATTCCAGCATGTAACCTGATACTCTGGTATCTTTACCAATAACTACTCGTCTTTTCTCGCCATTACCAATCACTCTTCCCAATGCCCATCCCAGTTTCAGAATAAACTCGGGATTTATATTGGATAAACCAACTTGACCACGAATACCATCAGTACCAAAATATTTCCTCTGATGCATCCTTTATGCCCCTCTACTTATCTTTTTTAATCCTAGTATTCAGGGAAGCATTACATCTTAAATAAGCAATCACAATCACTCTGCTGCCCCCTAATACCCAAACGTGACAAAACGGATATCCTATCACAACTACTCTGAGAAGAAGATAGCTCTTTTAATTTGACAGGACTGATTCGTGGATAATGGCTTGTAGCATGATTAATGCTTGTCGTGTAGCATCAACATCATGCGTTCTAAGAATAGCTACCCCTTGCAATGCTGCCACGATTGCAATGGTCAACCCGCCCGCTATTCGATCATCCACAGGGCGTTGCAATACAACGCCTAGAGTCGTTTTACGGGATGCTCCTAGCATCAAAGGCAAGTTATGCTGTTTCAATTTTTCCAACTGATGCACGATACGTAGATTATGCTGCGGCAACTTCCCGAAACCAAAACCAGGGTCTAAAATCAAATGCTCACGCCTTATCCCTGCAGAAAGACATGTTTTGATTTTTTGCTCAAAAAAACAATTAATCTCATCAAGAACATCATCCGCATAGCAAGGATTATGCTGCATCGTATTTGGTTTACCTTGCATATGCATGAGGCAAACTGGGACATCCAGTTTGGCTGCAAGTTGCAACGAATCTTTAGCAGCAAGGGCAGTGATATCATTAATCAAAATAGCACCAGCAGCCACAGCCTCAGCCATCACTGACGCTTTTGTTGTGTCAATTGAAATGGCGACATCTGTCTCATTGCGTAATTTTTCGATCACAGGAATGACTCGTGAGATCTCTTCTTCGTAACTAACTGACTCAGCACCCGGTCTAGAGGATTCACCACCTACATCGATAATATCAGCACCTTGCGCAATCATTTGCTGGGCATGCTCTACAGCCCTGTCTCTTTGTAGATATTTCCCACCATCTGAAAAAGAGTCTGGGGTAATATTTAATATTCCCATAATGATGGGACTAGCATTCATATCACTGGGATTATAACGCCTACACCATTGCTTAAACTCTTCGTTATTCATGGGAAATCATCAAAAGTGGAAAGAAGTCTATTTTGAAACTGGATCCCGTATAAATGCTGTACATTTTACGGGATAACGTTCGTTTAGCGACATACAAGGCATTAATGCCTTTTATGTCTTCACGTTAATTACCACCAGCGGGGCTATCAACAGCCTTACCATCTATAGTGGTTGAGGGCCGGTCTCCTCCTTTTGTATCCTTATCAATAAGTTTGGCCGCTTCCCAGTCTTCCGGAGGAGAAGGTTCCTGACCAGACATAATTTCTTGAATTTGCTTCGAATCAATCGTCTCATATTTAATGAGACCTTCAGCCATTAAATGAAGCTTATCCATATTGGCAAGGAGAATTTCCTTAGCTCTTTGATAATTTCTGTCAATAATTTTTCTCACTTCTTCATCAATCTGCTGCGCAGTATTATCTGAGATTTCCTTATGTTGACTGACTGTTCTTCCCAGGAATACTTCGCCTTGCTCTTCCCCAAAAGTAAGTGGGCCAAGTGAAGACAACCCCCAAGTGGTAACCATTTTGCGTGCAATTTCTGTAGCACGCGTAATATCATTTGAGGCTCCAGTAGTAACACTCTCTACACCAAAGATTAACTCTTCGGCAATACGGCCACCAAATAAGCTGGATAATTGACTGTCGAGACGACGTTTACTATGACTGTAACGATCTTGTTCGGGTAAGAACATTGTGACACCTAGAGCTCGACCACGAGGAATAATCGTCACTTTATAGACAGGATCATGCTCTGGAACTGAAAGACCTACAATGGCATGACCAGCCTCATGATAGGCAGTCAATTTCTTTTCATTTTCATCCATTACCATGGAGCGTCGTTCCGCGCCCATCATGATTTTATCTTTAGCTTTATCAAGCTCGATCATTCCCACTTTGCGTTTATTCGCCCGCGCAGCAAAGAGAGCAGCTTCATTGACCAGGTTTGCCAAATCAGCGCCTGAGAAACCTGGGGTTCCGCGTGCTATAGACAATACCTCAACATCTTTATCAATAGGCACTTTCTTCAAATGCACTTTTAAGATTTGCTCACGACCACGAATATCAGGTAACGGCACAACAACTTGGCGGTCAAAGCGACCAGGGCGTAATAGGGCTGGATCAAGCACATCTGGGCGGTTGGTAGCAGAAACAACAATAACCCCTTCATTACCTTCGAAACCATCCATTTCTACGAGCAATTGGTTTAAGGTTTGTTCACGCTCATCATGACCTCCACCTAAACCAGCACCACGATGTCTACCTACAGCGTCAATCTCATCAATAAAAATAATACAAGGAGCGTGCTTTTTGGCCTGTTCAAACATATCTCGGACCCGAGAGGCACCCACACCGACGAACATTTCGACGAAGTCCGAACCTGAAATTGTAAAGAAGGGCACTTTGGCTTCGCCAGCAACGGCCTTGGCTAACAATGTTTTACCTGTTCCAGGAGGACCAACCAGTAAGACCCCTCGCGGAATACGTCCACCCAAATTTTGGAATTTGGAAGGATCACGTAAAAAATCCACAAGTTCCTTCACTTCTTCTTTGGCTTCATCAACACCAGCGACATCGGCAAAAGTAATTTTTACCTGATCCTCTCCAAGCAAACGTGCACGCGATCGCCCGAAAGACATCGCCCCGCGTCCACCACCACCCTGCATTTGCCGCATAAAGAATACCCAAACGCCAATAAGCAGCAGCATTGGAAACCAGTTGATGAATAGATGGAGTAAGAAACTTTCTTGCTGTTTTTCTTGACCACTGATATCGACTTGATTTTTTAGTAATTCCCCAAGCAAAGCTTCATCTTGCATTGGCATATAAGTGACGAATCGATGATTATTTTTCGTTAATCCTTTAATGACTTTGTTGTCTTCAATAGTTACCGAACTAATCATGCCTTGATCAACTTCTTTCAAGAAATTGCTGTAAGAGATTTTTTCAGCAGATGTGTGGCGGGGGCCGAAATTACTGAATACTGAAACCAGTACAATTGCGATGATCAGCCACAAAAATAAATTTTTTACCATGTCATTCAAAGCATTAACCTCGATTGAACGTATTCTACGAACGATACGTTACTATAAATTATAGTCCTTCGCCAGCAAATAGGCTTCTCTTGAGCGAGAGCGCGAAGCCGCGGGCTTACGTATCGCTACCTTATTAAATTTAAGACGGGCTTGTTTAATCAAATCATCAAAGCCCGCACCATGAAACACTTTCATAAGTAAGGCACCACCTGGTTTCAACATTTTAGCACCAAAATCAAATGCCAATTCCGCTAAATACATCGCCCGTGGAATATCTATTGCTGCCGTACCACTTATATTTGGGGCCATATCTGACAAAAGCAAGTCTACACCATGTTCAGGAACCCTATTTATTAATTTCTGCAAAACATCATCTTCGCGAAAATCACCCTGTATAAAGGTGACTCCAGCTATACTATCCATGGGCAAGATATCAAGTGCAATAATCATGCCGCGGCCTTCTAGTTTTTCAGAAACATACTGTGTCCAGCCACCAGGTGCGGCACCTAAATCAACAACAGTGATCCCAGGCTTTAATAGTTGTTCTTTGTCGTCAATCTCTTTTAACTTATAGACAGCTCGGCTTCGATAACCCTCTGCCTGCGCCTTTTTGACATAAACATCATCAAAATGTTCCTGCAACCAGCGCTTACTACTTTTGGAACGAGGCATAGCCATTTCTCATTGAAAGATTATTTCATGATACTCAAATTCACTACCTTTTCCCAGCAAAACGTGCAATAATTTGTCATTTTAATTCAGTATGCCCCTATATGGACGCCACATTCAGACAATCTTTAAAAGCGAAAGCACATCATTTAAAACCTGTTGTATACGTAGGTGCAAAAGGCTTAACTGCAGCCGTAGTAGAAGAAACGAACGCAGCACTTTTGGCTCATGAGTTAGTCAAAGTCAAGATCAGTGGAGTCGAAAAGGCAGAGCGTCATTTAATCGCCAATGATCTTTGTGCACAAGTCAGAGCTGAACTGGTACAAGCTATTGGCAATATCGCCATTATTTATCGAAAGAATGAGGAGAGATTACCCCTCACCCTACCCTCTCCCACAAGGGGAGAGGGAAAAAGTCTCTCACCCTTGTGGGGGAGAATGTCAATAAACCTATGAAAAATCAGCCTCGAGTTGCCCTATACTTTCGCTCAGTAATTGCGACAACCACTGTATTCCTTTATCAGAATGATCCTTTTGATGAATAACCAGGTAGATCGGGGTTGGCTCTAAATCAAAGGGCAGTGGCTGCTGTACCAATCCAAACTCCCCAGCAAACATATTAATTAAAAAACTTGGCGCAGTTGCAATGACTGAACTTGAATCAGCAACTGCAAAAAGGGCTGGCAAGATATTATTAACAAATAAAATATCATTGCGCTTTAATTTTCTTTTACTTAAAAAATCAGCAGAATGACTAAAGCGTTTTTCATCAAAACTAAACGCGATATGTTTGCTCGCCAAGTAATTTTTTAATGAGATAGGTTGCTTTAGTAAAGGGTTTTTTTTGCTGGCAAAACAAATGATCTTCTCTTCATATAATTTTCTTGCGATCAATTGTGACGGAACATTCTCTTTTTCAAGCGCACCAATAGCAATGTCTGTAGTTTTATCAAGAAACAATGATGGGCGATCGACTATCCCTGTAATCCTTGTTTCGATAACAATGTGGGGAAATTTCTCTAGCGATTTTAACAAGGATGGCAGAAGAATGAGCTCTACATAATCAGGCAGAGCAATTTTAAATGTTCTTTTTGCAACCATTGGGTCGAATTCCTCTTGCGGTTGTAATAGGTTTTGCACCTGAGACATGATTTGTTGTAAATGCGGCTGTAATTCCTGCGCTTTAGTAGAAAGGACCATCTGACCTTTTGCTGCAACCAATAATGGATCGTCAAATATCGCTCGAAGTTGCTTTAACGATGCGCTCATTGCTGGTTGGCTGACAAATGCTTTTTCAGCAGCTGCACTTACATTTTTTTCCGTCAACAACGCATGTAAATGCGTCAATAGATTTAAGTTTATCTTCTTGAAATGTTTCATAATCCGCCTAAAGAAACCAACATAAGCTAAATCAAGAGCTATCAATTATTTTTATAGTGGCCATATAAACAATCATTTTTTATTTAATGATAGACAATAAAATTAATAATTTGCATTCTATTTTTAGCCACCAATTATGCTATATATTTAATCAATGTAATCATAATTTATATATTATGAAACAGCTAACCGCCCTTTTTATTATGGCTAGCGTCGTGACCTTCCTTTTGGCCGGTTATTATTTTATTGAAGGTTGGCGTTTCAGCTATAGTAGTGTACAGACGAAAGGGGAAATCATCGGTTTTGTTGTCAAACCCTCACAAAATAATGTGACGCGGGCAGAAATGCTGAACTATCCGGTTATTCATTTCGAAACCCAAACGAAAGAACCGTTCACATTTACCAGCCAATGGGGATTCAACCCCCATAAATATAAAGTGGGGGATAAAGTCTATATTCTCTATCATCCCCATAATCCTAATCATGTTTATATGGGCAATTACCTACTCATCTGGATGCGCTTTGTCTTAGTGTTACTCGCTGCGGTGTTTTTTCTATTGTTAGCCTCCGTCACCTCCAAGAAAAGACAATAATTAAATTGTCATAATTTTGTTGCAAATGAGAATGATTATCATTTATAGTAAATCCTACCTACTATTTTCATCTTCCTGATCTTAAAAATTCAGATCAAATGCGGGATTGCGTTTTGGAGAGAATTATGGCCTTAGCCTACGGCGATTTTCACGGATTGAGTCACCAATTACGTTTCTTACTATTTGAGATTGGCATTGGCCTGCGCCAGCATGCTATTGAATATTTTATCACTGAAGCTCACCGTCAGTGTCTATATCGACTCCAACGTGCTGCAACCATTGAAGGCTTGGTACAAAATACAATTATCAGTCATCACATCCACGATTTTCTTGATCAACTGCAATCGCAATTGAAACATAACGATCCTGCTTCCATTTTTTTAAATTGGCGGGCTTTGCGGCTAGAATTGGATGAAACCATTGCTAATGAAGCAATGGCGCAAGCTTATCGACAGTGTTGGCAGCAGGAATTGAAAAACCAAGCCCGGGGATTTACGCGTTTCTGGGATTGGCTTTCACAAAAACTGCAACCTTATGAACAATTGCAATTACTTGAACAGTGGGGATGCCTTGGACACCCCGATCATCCTAATTTTCGCGCAAAAATTGGTTTTAGTAGACGAGAGGTACTCCAGTATTCCCCAGAATTTAACGCTTGTGTTAGTCTGCACTGGTGTGCCATTCACCACCGCTACGCTTATCTTTCACCACAAGCAAAAAATTATAATTCTTTGATTAAAAAACAATTTCCACAGGAATATTTCAACTGGGAGAAGCAATTATCGTTCAAACACCAAGATCCAAACGATTATCTCCCTCTTCCTTTGCATCCCTGGCAATGGCGAAATCAAATTCAAACGCAATTTTCCTCATTCATTGACAAGAAGGAAATCATTTTGCTCCCACATCATCAATTGACCAAACCTTCGATGTCTTTTCGTACGATGATGCCTATGGGAGGTACTAGCTGTCATTTAAAGCTGGCTACAGCCGTGCATACAACATCTGCGATGCGTACCATTTCTCCGGCATCAATCGATAATGGTCCAGCAGTATCTTCATGGTTGAATGCATTATTGGCCAAGCATCAGCATTACCACCAAAGCTTATTTATCGCTGCTGATTTGGCTGGCTTGAGATTTGAGCATGAAGATAGCCATTACGATCAATACAAACATTTAGCTGTCATCCTACGTCAAAATCCTCTTGAAATAATAAACAAAGGGCAACAAATTGTGCCTCTGGGAGCCCTGTTTGCTCTTTCACCTTTATCTAATTTGCCATTGCTAACCGAAATCATTGGAGCCAGTGGGCTTTTGCCGAGCGATTATTTTAGACGATATTGTGTCTGTGTTCTCTCAGGGCAATTGCATTTAATGCTGCGCTATGGTGTTGCTTTTGAAGCGCATCAACAAAATACCTTATTGATATTCACTGACAATCAACCTTCCGCGGTGGTCATACGCGATTTTGGGAATATCTGTGTTTGTATGCATGAGTGTTATAAACACGACTTAAAACCCGATTTTCACCCTGATTCAGCCATTGTCACGAACAATGTCACTGAGCTCTGTGACAAATTTGTGCATGGTAATCTTAGAAGTAACTTTGCTTATTGGATCAAATGCTTGTGTCAACACTATGGTTTAAATTCCCATGACCTATGGCAATTGGTTCGTTGGGAAATACAAAAAATATTGACAACAATTGCCCCTGACATTGATCCACAACTATTTGAATTGCAACGACACCATCTGCTTTCTAAGTCCTGGCAACACAAAGCCCTATTAACCATGCGTCTTCATAAGGAAAGGTACGACGGTTTATCTGTCGCCGTCACCAATCCATTAAGTCATTGTCATGAATAAGTCGCTGCGCAATCTAATATTAGTTTGTCAATTTAGCATGTTATTGGCCATGGAAATGGGAAATCCTTTTTTGCCCTTATTCATTGCCAGCCAAAACGAGATGGCAGCCCAATCAGCAGCCTTATTAAATGCACTCGCGCTCGCATTACCGATGTTGGCTAGCATGCTTATGGGGCCAATTTGGGGGAAAATGGCTGATCGGATTGGTTATAAGTCGATGCTAATGCGAGCAGCTTGGGCTTTAACGTTGACGCAAGGGTTAATGGCTTGTGCTTCTAGTGTTGGCGCTATTCTTGTTATTCGTGTTCTCCAAGGTGCCTTTGCCGGGTTTATTACTGCTATGCAAACCTATGTCATTTCTATTTGTGATTGGAATGAAAAAAGCTGTCATTTAAGCAGCCTGCAATCGTCTAAGGCAATTGCAACCAGTTGCGCAGGAGCAAGCGGTGGTTTTCTATTGAGCTTTATTCATTTTCGTGGGCTATTTCTATTGACCAGCTTGCTGTGTCTTGTCACTACGGTCATTATGCACGCCTGCTTACCTGCACAAGAACCAAGAAAAATAACCGCGCGCTCTCATGATTATCCGACTCAATTTTCTCATTTTGTAATCGCATTTATTGCATTGATCACCATGACGCAAATGGCAAAATTTTTGCCAGATCCTGGCTTTTCGCTCTATATGATGAGGGTTCTTCATGGACAACCTTGGGTCATTGGGCTTATGTATTCACTTCCTGCTATAGGTACTTTATTAAGCACAAAATGGTGTGGCCAGCACTTTGACCAGTGTCGACGAGGGAAAGCCAGGATTAATCATTACTTTTTCTATTATCTGACGTTGGCTATGGTCTTGATGTTTGCACATGGTTTTGTTCAACAACCACTGTTACTGGCTGTGATACGTTTATTATGGGGAATCGTGCTCGCCGCTTTACTGCCAGCATTATTTACT
This sequence comes from Legionella lansingensis, assembly GCF_900187355.1. NCBI lineage: Bacteria > Pseudomonadati > Pseudomonadota > Gammaproteobacteria > Legionellales > Legionellaceae > Legionella > Legionella lansingensis. Next base: position 2,740,840 of record NZ_LT906451.1, read on the forward strand.
TTAGTGAGCGATTGCTCCGAGGAGCAAGGCCATGCTTTAGGCATCGCCAATTCATTTGCCAAACTCGGCAATTTATCAGGACTCCTTTTAGGGGGATGGGTATCCGGTTTGATGCCCTTGCACTATGTCTTTTTAATCATAGCAGCGGTTTACTTTCTCATGTTTATCATCGTCTTGTCGTTGAAAACACTTAATGATGCTGCTTTCCTCAAAACCGATGTACCAACATCGAGTTACAAATGAGAAAACCTACTTTATCTGTAACTACTCACTCACTATCGACGCACCTAGGCTTGACCGCGGGATCCAGTAAACTTGCCAAATCCTTGGATCCCGCGGTCAAGCCGCGGGAAGTCGTCGATACAGATAGAGGCGAACAGCTCCCTTTAGCGCTTATTTTATTAACTTGGTTTTTAGGCAATTTAAGTATCTATTTCATCACACCCGGGTTACCCGAATTAGCCACAGTTTTCCCTAGTAGTCCCAGAACAATCCAACTTGTTATTAGCTTTTTTTTGTTGGGGAAAGCCATAAGTATGCTTCTATGGTGCAATCTATCCGAACGAATGGGTAGAAAGCCTGTCTTTATTTTCGGTCTGTTTCTCTATAGCCTCAGTAACTTCTTGGCTGCCGCAAGTTTTAACATTCATGTCTTGTTAATTAGCCGTTTGTTGCAAGGTTTTGCAGTGGGAGCCACTTTATTGATGGGACGATGCATGATCAATGATAAACAAAATGAACAGGCAGCAACCCGTCAATTTGCCTGGTTATTCACCTTGGCTGGTGTGATCATCTGTTTTCTACCTTGGGTCGGAGCCATTATCAATGCCCAATTTGGTTGGCGAGCCTCTTTCTTTATTGCAGGAACCTATAGTTTATTTTTACTGGCTTTTGGTAGCTTTCGTGAAACAAAAAGTAGCAAAAATACCCCCTTACCATTATCTAAAAGCTTTTCTTTGGTATTTAAGAACCCAATATTTGTTGGTTACTTAACCATTTCTGCGCTCATGATGGCGGGTGAATCAGCCTTTAACACGAGTGCCCCTTTTATTTTGATTAAGAACGCTAACTTTACTCTCGTCGCCTATGGAAAAATTAAAACGCTTCTGGCTTTAATGCATTTATTAGGCACAGCAGGTTGCGGATTGTTTATCCGCTATTTTATTAGTGCCTCCTTAGTTGGTATCGGCGTTTTTCTATTCGCACTGGCTGCTGGCCTCATGCTGTTCTTTAGTCTTGTCACGCATGATATTTACCTAAGCTTGGTTTTTCCTATGATGATTTATTATTTTGGTACAGGTTTTATCGTTGCCTCTGCTGCTGCAGCTGCTGTCAGGCCCTTTCCAAAACAAATGGCCACGGCTATGGGATTATCACTCTTTTTTCAATTTAACTTTTCAGCCGTGTTCAGCCTTATAAGCAGTCTAATAGCCATCCAAACGGTAACACCATTTGTTGCAATCATTGCTCTAATTGGTTTCTTGAGTCTTGTCAGTTGGAAAGTCCTCATTGCCCGACGGACGGGAATTGCTGCGATCACAACGTGACAGTGAAGAAAGGATTGTATACACTTGACACATCATTCTCCATGCATTGTAAACGCATCATTCTGAGTTAGATGAGGTATGTTTAAATTATCACTGAGATATATACCTAACGCACTTAGCTTATTTCGTTTCGTTTTGATAGTACCTTTTTTGGTCTTTCTTTATGAAAAGGAATACGTAAAGGCCTTTTATCTATTTCTTGTGGCAGGCCTGACTGATGGTTTAGATGGTTGGCTGGCCAGGCATTTTCAATGGCAAAGCACTTTGGGTTCTTTTATTGATCCCTTAGCTGATAAATTATTGGTCGCTTCAAGTTTTATCTCTTTAGCCCTTATAGGAGAATTGCCTTGGTGGTTGGTTATTTTAGTGTTTTTGCGTGACTTAACGATTTCTATAGGGGTGATAGCCTGGTACTGGTTTATCCAGCGGCAACTTGAGTTTGAGCCCACACGGGTGAGTAAACTGAATACGTCTTTACAACTAGCCCTGGTTATTCTTTCTCTATTCGAGCTGGCTTTTTTTACATTTGCACCTTATTTAAAAGAGCTGCTTATCATTTGCACTGCACTCACCACCGCAGCAAGTTATGTAGATTATGTTTGGACTTGGAGTAAAAAGGCCTATACAGGGAATTCCATAGAGAAATGAATCGGCAACTTGCTTTGGCCATCCAACTCAACGACGAAGCCACCTTAGGTGACTTTTGTTGGCACGGCAATGATTTATTAGAACAGCAGGTGATCAAGACCTTAGCTGGGACAAGCGAACGGTTTCTCACCCTGTGGGGAAACACAGGTAGCGGAAAGTCTCACCTCCTACAAGCCTGTTGTCAAGCAGTCAGTGCCAACAGAGCGAGCATTTATCTTCCATTGCAAATTTTAAAGGAATGGGGACCAGAAAGTATTGATGGTTTGGAGGATCACCATCTTATTGCCATTGATGATATCGATGCCATTGCTGGCCATTCGCAATGGGAGGAAGCGTTGTTTCATCTTTATAATAAAGCACGTGCAAAAGACGATGTGATTTTGATTATCAGTTGCAAGCAGCCTCCGAATGCTACCAAAATAGCTTTAGCCGATTTGCGCTCCCGTTTAGGCTGGAGTCTCGTTATGCAGCTCCATGAGTTAGACGATGAATGCAAAATTAAAACCCTACAACAACATGCCAGAAAGCGTGGCTTCCAACTATCCATGAGTGTCGGTCAATTTTTGATAAAGCGCTGTGCTCGCAACATGCATGATTTACATGTGTTGCTTGATCGATTGGATGATGCTTCTCTCGCTGCACAACGAAAAATCACCATTCCCTTTGTTAAGGCGGTTTTAAACATTTGAACTTCTTAGAACATCTGAGAACATCGAATTACCGTGGCTTGACCACAGTATCCAGCGATCTTCAATGAACCATGGGTACCGTGGTCAAGCCACGGTAATTCGGTTTTTTTTGATTTGTCAAATTAAAACACTTGAAGATTGGGTGGATTCGCAGTTTATTCACGCAGCAATCACATATTTGCTATCGCTTCACTATAAAGAGGAACAGACTCCAGAGAGGGCAGATCACCAGACGATCGCGATCGTTTATCAAATAAGCCAAAGCCGTTGTGAGCTTCAAGGTATTGCCTGGCTGCTTGTAGTCTACCCTGCAGAGTGTCAACCTCTTTATGCAAGTTGCTATTCTCTTCCTTTAGCGCTTTCTTTTCTATTTCATCCTTAACATGCTGCTTTTTAATTTTTTTATTTTCTTTAAGAACAGCAATCAATTGTTTAAGGTTACCAGTCTCTCCCTCTACCTCCTTGGTGTCACATAGAGCATCGACCTTATCTTTATCCAGATGCATCCAACGACTAATAAGATTTTCCATTCCAGGTCGCATAGCAAGCCAATAAACGCCAAATGCAGCCAAGCCAACCCCAACACTGGCAACAACAATTGGCCATAAAGTGGTAGCTACCGAAGCTAAAAATAAATTCGCAAAGAACATGGCCACTGTTTGTCCAGAAAAGAAACCAGCACTAAAAAAGATGATACCTGCAACCCCTGCTGTGAACTTTTGTGCTTTTTTCAAATAGGGGTTATTGAATGCGGCTAGAAACTTATTTCTTTCTACATTCAATGCCTGATGTCTTTTTAACAACATTTTAGCTAAAAATATATTTTCTTTTATTTCCGCTACATCCTTGCCAACTGGATCGGCAAGAATAAGGCGAATGATCTTGATTTGCTTGTATTCATCAAGCAATACATCGAGCATTCTCGGTGTATAGGAAAATTCTACGCCCAAGTTTTTTGAAATCTCAACGAGATCAAAACTGTAAAAGAAAATGATGGATAAAATTGAAAAGAGAACCCCTACGGCAAGCAAAACATAGGTAGAGACAGGAAAAATTCCAAGGAGGGCAGTAATGCCATCAAAGCCGTCACAAGCAGAATAAATGGTTCCAGCAATGGCTAATAATACGAGTGTTGCCTTCGCTGTCCATTTGGGAACTTTTTTTTCCTCGGGGGCTGCTTGGGTTTTTGAAGTAGCCAGATCTTTTAAAAGTGAGACATTTAACCTCGCAATCAAAAAATCTGTATCAACATCTACGCTATTTCTGGGGAGGCTTTCAAACCAATTAATTAAGTCAGCTGGCTCGAGCACTTGTAGGCTCTGGAGCCCATTTGCTGTTGATTGCGTCAATAACTTCACTATAGACGGATTTTTTTTACACAACTGGGAGATTAATTCTTGGCTTTCTTTAAGGCTGATGGCCATTTCGTTCACCCCATAAATACAAATAATTAGCCCTTTCCTTTATGGGCGTAGTTGCACATAATTACTGCCGATTTATTAACCAAATATTAGCCCTCACGATTAAGGTTGAATTATAACGGAAGGATATTCAGAATCCGGCTTATACTTATCGCTTAGTCACCAATGTCCCGCGACCCCACACATAAAGCTTAGGGGCGAGCTCTAGGATCTTGGTATTCAAACATTGAGATATTGTACAGGATTAATTTTTCCACAACCTCATCAGAAAAGGGATGGTGAATAAACGTCGAAATATTATACAAAATAAATCCTTCTCTCTTCTACCCTCACGCGCCTCATCGTTAACAAGCACAGGTTCACGCCTGATGTAGCGACTTAGGCGAGCAGAGGTAAGCCACATGAGTAGACCGATACCCAAAGTAATCAAGCCTATGTAAGCAAATACTTGTGTATAAATCCTCAGAGATTCTACACCAGGCTGGAGATTTTCAGGCAAAGCTGTAAAAGAAGCAACGGAGGCACCAATAAATCCTGCCATCGCGGAAGTCAAAAACCACATCCCCATGACAAAACCAGCTATTCTATCCGGCACTAACTCAGCAATCATCGCCACGCCTAAGGCCGACACTAACAATTCACCGGTGCTTTGGAAAAAATAACTAGCAACCAACCACCAAGATGAAACCATTCCTGAGCCATCATGTAAAAACCTAGCAAAATAAAGTAAAGAGAAGCTAAGTCCACAAGCCAACATACCCAAGGCAAATTTATAAGGAATGGGGAAAGAGATACCACCTTGATGTAATTTACTATAAAGCGTAGCCAATATAGGACTCATTATAATAATCCAAATGGGATTTAAGGCTTGAAAACTCTGGGGGTCAATATGAATACCAAATAATGTTGGAGTCACATTATGGACAGCAAATAAATTCAAGGAGGTTGGCATTTGTTGGTAAAGGGTAAAGAAAATAACGGCTTCGAGCATCAAAATAAAAGCGACCAGCATTCTCATGAAGGAAATTTTATTTTCATTCCTCATATAAAAGAAATAAATAAGGACAACTACGACAGTAATCACCCAAACAAGATTCCTGGCAAGCATAACATCTTGTAATAGATAAGCCGAAATTCCTGTCACAATGGCAATACCAACAATCACTAAACCCCATTGCCAAAGCATGATGATTTTACGATCAGCCGGGGTATTGATGTACGCGACATGTTTCCGTTGGAACCAATAATTTGTCAAGCCTAAGACAAGGCCAATAAAGCTTAAGAAGTAAGCATAGGAATACCCGTAGCTACTCGAAAGCGATGGCCCAACAAATAAAGCGACAGTTGAGCCTAAATTGATTGCCATATAATACAAGGTAAACCCGGCATAAAGACGAGGATCATTTTCTTCATAGCATTTAGCTAATAAGCTTGAAGGATTGGCTTTAAACAATCCGTTACCGACACACACTAAGCCTAAGGCCCAGAAGACGTGCTCCTTATCGGTTATTGCTAAAGAGAAATATCCAAGTGCAAGAATGATAAGACCCAAGACAATCGTGCGTTTAGTACCCAGCACTTTATCACCGAGATAGCCCCCCAAAGACACCATGCCATAGACAAGAGCAGAAAAAGCACCAAATGTATAATAAGCAGCTGTATCACTGAATCCCAAGAATCGAATGAAATATAAGGTTAAGACACCCTGAACTGTATAGAACCCAAACCGCTCCCAAATTTCTAACATAAAAATCATATAAAAGGCACGCGGTTGTGCATGAAATAATGCGAGCATGTTTGCTTAGTTCCAGGTGGGGGACATAAGAAAAACGCTATAATACTTTAATGATAAATGCAATGAGAAACTATCAGACACCTGTGCAGGTCGAGGTAGTCGCTATAAACCGTCTTTTAGTCTCTTGTCCTTCCCTGCTTTCATCATCCTCCTCATGAAAAAGACCCAGATGTCTAGATGTCTCTGTCTTTTTAATTCGACATTGCGTCAAATTATTGTTCGGATCTTGCGATCTCGAATCAACATGTTCCATCTTTTGACTAGACAAAGTCTGCTCATGTAGTACATGAACGGCTTCATCTTCGCCAAATAACTTCAACATCGTCATGCTTGTGGACTCTAATTCCAAGCTTACCGATTTTTCAGTTATTGCAGTCTCTGTTAATTCTGGGGTGGCATGTTGGGACTGTGGAGCAATCGCTAAGATCTCTGTGAAAAGCTCTCCATCGTTAGAGAATTTAGCAAGAAGCCATTTGGTTAAATATTGCAACGAAGGGAAACCAATACGAGCAATAATATACATACCAGCAAAGGCGGCACTGACTGCAACCAAAGAGAAGCCCATGACAGGAGAAAGAAGAGTTAGAGCTAAGCCGATAACCACAAGGGCAGATAAAGCAATCGCAATAGCCCTATCCACGACAGCCATTACATCCATTTTTTTAAGTTTTTGTTGTAACCGAAACTGCTCATCATAAAGATCTTGAGTTTCTTCTTTTACCAGGAAAAAAGAGTGTTCTAGCTGTGCAAGCCTGTCCTCAATGTCAAACAAATTAAGTTCTTCACTATTATCTTCTAACTTAAACTGCATCATCGCAGCCCATTGCTGGATGTCCTGAATTTCTTCATTTTTTGCTTTAATTTCCAAAATAATATCTTCAGATCGTCTTTTTATCTGACGATAGCGAATTAGATGTCGCGCAAGTAAAAATATACTCACACTTAAACTAATGATTGCTGTGAGCATGGCAATTGGCGGTAATGTTATTGGTACGATTAGGGGAATAATTGCTAGCGCTAGTGACACCGTTGCATAGAGCCATCTAGCATTTTTAGCTAAGGAGATCGGTGGTTCCTGACCTAATAAGACTGCAGCAAGATAAATAAGTGGAATGCGAAAGAAATCAATGAATGCCAAGGCAAGACCACCCCACTGGAAACCTCTTCCAGCGATTTCAGCGGTACGAACAGCATACCCTTGGATAATAGCTAGCCTACTTAATGCGCCTCCCATCCCATCAATACTATTTAAAAAGCCGGTTATAAGAGGGAGCCTTTTTAGTAGTAAAATAATCACTGCTTTTTCAGACAAAGCAGGAGAGCTGAAATTGACTGTTTCTTGTAAGCACTGCAGTCTTGTTAAAAACAGTTCTCTTGCACTTAAATCTTCTTCCTCATCTGAAGCCAACCCACTCTCTTGCGATTGGAACGATTTTTTAGTGTCCTCTCCCATGCTCATCCTTGCTGCTTGGAACGTCCTTATGGATATCAGTTAATCATTAGCAAAAAATTTAATCTAGTCAATCATTGATCAATTTTGCAAAATTTGACCTCATTGTCATCGCTTTGGCAGCAACAATTCTCGCTCTGAAAAAAATTCAGTACTTGCTGTGGGGAAATGCTATGCTTGCCAGAATAGGCTATCGTCAACTATATTTTTATATCTTCAAAAAAAATAAGTAGTTATGGCAAAAAAAGGTGTATATTTAGCTGGCGGCGGGGCACGTGGGGCCTATCAAGCAGGTGTATTAAAAGCCATTCATCATATTTTACAGGTTAAAACACTGCCCTTTGAGATCATTAGCGGTGTCAGTGTTGGGAGTATCAATGCCGCTGTGCTAGCAGAAAATGCTCATAATTTTCCTGCCGCTGTTGAGAAGCTTGAGGCGATCTGGGGAGAAATCTCCTGCCAACAAATTTTCAATGCCAGTAATTACGAGCTAGGTAAATCTGTATTGCGTAATTTGAGTCATTTAGTTATAAAACAGCGGCAATCTGGTCACTTACTTGACACAACCCCTCTAAAAGAGTTCATTATTGAGAATATCGACTTTGAATTGATAAGGGTAAATATTGCAAGCAGGCACATAGAAGGGATGGAAGTTATAAGCCAGTGCTATGAAACCCAACAAACCATTTCTTTTTACCAACACTACAATGAAGCTGAGGTTGCTGACTGGCATTATCCACGCCATATTAGCCAACGAGCTAGCTTACATATGGAGCATATTCTCGCCTCGAGTGCACTGCCTCTTTTCTTTCCGACTGTACGCCTTGATGGGTTTCATTATGGTGATGGTAGCATGGGCTTGGTTTCACCACTTAGAGGGTCCATACGTTTTCAGGTGGAAAAGATATTAATTTTGGGAACAAGGCAATTACCCGTCTTTAGCAATCCTCAACATCTAAAAAATGGTGACATTGGTTTTGCCCGCATACTTGGTGGCATGCTAAATGGCTTATTTCTAGACAATCTCGATCGAGACATTGAAATGGTTAACCGCATGAATGATATTGCGCGTTTATTATCCATGTGGAAAAAACGTCGCTCTCCCTGGCGCCCAATTGATACTTTACATTTAAGGCCTAGCGTTGATGTCTCCCAAATAGCACAATCACAGTATAATAACATGCCAGCTTTGTTGCGCTTTTTATTAAATGTGCTCGGAGCAAAAGATCGTTCTGGAGATTTATTAAGCTTTTTGTTATTTGAGAAAGAATTTACACGTGAGCTCATTGAATTAGGCTACCAAGATACGCTTTCTGTTGCCGATGATGTACAAAAATTCTTTGCTTAAGTGCCTTTACAGCCCCCTTTGTTGTAACTCGGCTAATACAATGTTGGTCTCTGGTTTAACCCCATGCCAAATAAAAAAGGCTTCTGCTGCTTGTTCAACTAACATTCCAAGCCCATCAGTTGCGTTGCAACCATGCTCTTTTGCCCAACGAACAAAGGATGTCGAGCCATGAGACCTGTACGCCAAGTCATAGCAATATGTTGCGGGTTTTAGAATTGCAGCTGGTAAAGCAAGTTTTTCCTCACCTAAACTCGCAGACGTTGCGTTAATGACTAAATCAAAACGCTGTGTTAGATCAGTGAAACTACAGCATTGTATTCCTTCAAAATCTTGCTGGAGAGCTTGTGCTTTTGCCAGAGTACGATTAGCCAGGGTCAAATCAGCAATTCCAGCCTTCAATAACGGGCCAATGACTCCTCTGGCAGCTCCTCCCGCACCTAACAAAAGGACGTGTTTATTGTTTAAATCCAGATAATGCGCTAAATCCCTTAACAGGCCTATGCCATCTGTATTATCGGCATGCAATTGCCCTCCCTGCATCCATAACGTATTCGCTGCTTTGGCCTCTAAACAACGTGCAGTATTCACCGTCGCCATGGCGAAGGCTCTTTGTTTGAAAGGCAACGTTATATTTAATCCCTTACCTCCCTCAGCAAAAAAATCGGTTACTTTTGTCTCAAAGCTTGCCTCATCAACACATATCTTTTCATAATCAAGTTTTTTACCGGTTTGCTCCGCAAAGCGGTGGTGAATATAAGGAGACAGGCTATGCGCTACGGGATTACCCATTACAGCAAAACGATTCGGCATGTTTTCTTCTCATCTTTCCTAATTATTTTAATTGGCGTCAGCAATAGCACCTTAGCTACTAAAGCAGCCTCTATTAGACTTCTTTCGAAACTCGCTGTAGTGAGAGAAGTGCGAGGAGAAACGGAGCGCGGAACCGCAGTGTACACGTCAGTACATGAGGATTCGAGCACCGTATCGCAGACGCAACTCTCCACTGCAGTAGGGTTTCGAAGGAAGTCTATTTCTGTAAATGTCTACCTCAAGCTACAACCCAGCAACCCAATCATGGAGTTGGTTAAACGATTTAATGCATTTCTAGACACAAATCAGATTTTGCAACAATATCACATAACCCCCTTTCTTGATCATCATCCGTTACATCTTACGTTGTATTTAGCACGGTATCATCAAAACCAGTTGCCAAAAATTATCCAGCGGGTTGCCATCATTGCCAAACACAGCAAGGCCTTAAATCTACAAACAGAAAAAATCGAGGCCACACCGAGTATGTATACGCTATTATTAATTAAAAAAAACACCCATCTCCAGAAACTGAGTAACAGAGCCGTTATACGTTTAATGGGCCTGCGTGACCGATATGCAGCGATTCCTGCTTGGGCTAGAAATGATCCCAAAAGAAAAAAAGCATTTCTACGATTTGGCAGCCCAACGGTATTTGAACATTTTTCACCCCACTTTTCACTGTTTAAGGCTGATGGCTCCTCAGAAGAACAAAACCATCATTTACAAGCTGTACTAGAAGGGCTAATCGCACAGTTCAGCAAGCAAGAGTCACTCGAAGTTAACACCAAAGCCACGATCATTGCTGTCGGACTTGCGGACACACAAGGACAAATCGTGAAGGAGGTTGCCTCCTTTCCGTTAGAATAGAACTTCACCAGCTCAGTGATATAGGCAATCGACTTTAACTCTTACCTCAATGCCTGTGTTTGCCACGACCTTCCTTTCCTAGTGGCAGTTTTTGTGAAGATGATTTAGTCTTCCCTGATTTCATAGGTGTCAGGAAGGAACTTGCGACCTCCATTACCACTGTTCTAGGATCCATAGCAGAAAACGTTGGATCCAATAAAGGTTTAGTTATATCAATGGCTGCTTTTGTAGGGCCCATGGCTAATTTTGTTGGATCCCATAGCGTTTTAAAAGACTTTGCCGTGTCCATGGTTGATTTGGTCGATTTCTTAACCGTGTCCGTTAGTGGTTGCAGTACCTGCTCAAAAATAGAGAATGACTTTTGAAAATAGTTCAAGGCATGATGACCGTTTTCTATTGCCAAATTGACTTGTTTTTCCAAAAATTCTTCAGGACTCCTTATATCAACTAAATCTTCTGCCTTCAAGAACTGGAAATTTCTCATCGTGTCTACGTTAAGTTCCAGCATGGCTTGAAAAGGTCTTTGTATATGCTTTGCTATTTCCGTCCATTGCTCTAAATAGCGCTGATTCATAAAACCCTCCCCTCAACACGCCTTAAGTTAAGCAATAAACATCCTTAACTTTCTGACAGTGTATCCCTTTTAATTTGTTCTCATTAAAAGTTTAGGTCTAAGCACATAGGTTCGCAAACTTGTACGGGTGTTGGATTACAACTTAACATGTATTTTTATTTTTACAGAATTAGCAACAGCATCGCATAATTATTAAAGTACGTCATTTTCAGCTACATCGAGAATGACATCAAATGAAAAATGGAACGTTAATATATTCAACCTCAGTAGATTCATTATGAAATTTCTTGTTTAATGGGTTGTTTTGTTTTAATTTTTATTCTAAAAGCAGAGAGAATATTGAGATTATGTAGTTCAAAGTCCCCTGAAAGCAAAAATAATAGATTCGCAATAAATCTTAATGAATAATTGAATAGAGGGCATTATGAAACAGCGCTTATTTATTCATCTTAAAAATGATCTACCATCCTCTATTGTGGTTTTTTTTGTTGCCTTACCTTTATGTTTAGGAATTGCATTAGCATCAAATACTCCTTTATTTGCTGGAATTATTGCTGGGATCATCGGTGGAATCGTCGTTGGGTTAGCAAGCGGTTCAGCGCTAGGAGTCAGTGGCCCAGCCGCAGGACTTGTAGCAATTGTCATCAGTTCAGTTGAGAGCTTGGGTAGCTGGGAAGCTTTTTTGCTAGCTGGAGTAATTGCCGGCGTATTGCAATTAATTGCAGGTTTTCTACGGGGTGGTATTATTGCTTACTACTTTCCTTCAGCAGTCATCAAAGGCATGCTTACAGGAATTGGAATCATAATTATTTTAGAGCAAATCCCGCATTTATTAGGACACGACGTTACCCCTCTTCTTACATCAAATGGAGAGCTAGGCATCAGTGGCATCAGAGAAGCATTGGATTACGTTAATCCTGGTATTGTTCTTATCAGTATTCTCTCTCTTTTAATTTTTTTTCTTTGGGAAAAAGTACTAACAAAAAAGCATAAATTTTTCGAAATCATTCAAGCCCCCCTCGTTGTTGTCATTCTGGGGATCACTCTAAACTGGTTTTACGAACACCGATTAATGGAATTCGCCCTGGAACGATCAGCATTGGTCCAGCTTCCCAAATTTTCCAAAATATCTGAATTATTTCAATACCTAACCTTACCTGACTTTTCACTAATTACTAACTTCGCGATATACAAAGTAGCAATTGTTATCGCTCTAATCGCAAGCTTAGAAACGTTACTCTGTGTGGAAGCAGTGGACAAACTTGACCCCCACAAACGCATCACGCCTACAGACCGCGAATTAAAAGCTCAAGGATTAGGTAATATAATATCTTGTTTTATTGGTGGTCTCCCTATTACGCAAGTTATCGTGAGAAGCAGCGCCAATGTCGCTTTTGGTGCGAAAACTAAACTGTCCACCATTTTGCATGGGTTTTTTCTTTTTATTTGTGTCGTAAGCATACCAGAAATACTCAATAAAATTCCCCTGGCTTCGCTCGCTAGTATTTTAATTATAATAGGCTATAAACTTGCTAAACCCGGTTTATTTAAACAAATGTATAAAATGGGTTGGGAGCAATTTGTTCCATTTATTGTCACAATCGTTGGCATTGTTTTTAATCACCTACTTTTTGGAATTACCCTAGGATTTTCAGTCGCTATTTTCATCATTTTACGTCATCATTTTCTTAATTCACATGACCTTATTAAAATCAAAGCTAGAACCAAAAATCAGTATCTTCTAAAACTCGCAGAAGAAGTTTCCTTCCTGAATAAAGGAAGTATTATTAATGAATTAAAGAATATACCTGAGGATACAGATGTAATAATTGACGGCTCTAAATCCAAAATGATTGATCATGATATCAAAGAGGTCATTCAAAATTTTATACTAAATGCAAAAACAAAGAATATTAAAGTAAAACTAATAGGAATTTAAACGATGTGGACGTTAACTAAAGCCGTGTCTTCCTTTTAATTTGTTCTCATCAAAAATTTAGGTCTAAGCGCATAGGTTCGCAAACTTTTATTTGTTTTAAGTAGAGTAAGTCTCATTAGCGAATGTTACATGTCGTGGAAGGCAGCATTAATTACCCATGCTTTCTGGAAAGAGGGAAGTATTCGGTGACTGAACCCCTTTCACCATAATAAATGACTTTGGCCTCATCAATAAAAACTCCGTATCGATTAATGCCAGCGATAGTTATCCGTTCAAGAAATTCAGGATATGTAATTATTTTCTTTTGCACCTCTTCAAGTGCATTGGCTAATTTTTGTTGATCAAATTCTCCAAATCTGAAGGCCATGGGCATTAGAAGTTCTTCCTGATGAATGGAGTCATCAGTAAAATAATAAGTTATACTTTTATTTCTTAGATTGACCTTATAAGCCTTAACACCTACAGCTGCTATTTTATTGACATGCTCGAGAAAATCAGAGTCATTTTCATAGCATTTTTTTAATGACGCTTTTATCGTATTAATTGCATCAATCACTTCATTCTCCTGTTTTTGCTGAAAACTGAATTCTAAAAATGATTAATCACGACGTATTGGAAAAATACGACACGGCAGCAATTTATATCGCTAGAGAAGGGGGAGCACCAGAAAATTCTTTAAAGCTATTTATTAAATGCGACTGGTCGTAGTAAGCACATTTTTCCATGATATCTTCCCAACTTAAACCAGCTTGAAGGTATTTAAGTGTAAGTTGGAATCGTTTGAGCAATAAAAATTTTTTAGGCGAAAAACCAACTAATTCTTTGAAACGGCGTTCTATTGTTCTGGTAGTATATCCTGAAATTTCCTCTAATTGCTTAACTTGATAACAGGAATTATTCATTGTCTGCTTAATCAGCCCTATGAAATGATTATCTACCTTTTTATCAATATTTCCGATTCTCAAATGATTAAAGAACTCTTCCAAACGGGTAGAGAGCTCACAGGGTGTAGGCGCGGTAAATAAAAGTTCTTCAAACCTTTCTTGTTCAAAGACACTCAAAATATCACCAAAGCTAACTGCATTATTGGTAAGGGTTTGTGAAGACTCTCTCATTAAACAAGGTATTGCCCAAGGATAAAATTTTATCAAAAGAGTTTTTGTGTCAGCACTGGTACACTGATATTTTTTGGGACGAGTTTGCAGCCCACTGAATCCACAACGACTTAACTGAATGTTTTGATTATTATTAATTAATAACAGTGAACCTGAATATTGAAAACCAAGCACGACATACAAATCCGGTAATACCGTGTAAGGCACGGTACTTTGTTGCGTATTATCATTAATTTCAATACTTTTGATTAGAGGAGTCATCGCTGTTAAAACTTATAAATTTAGCTAAGGCTCATTATATACTAAAGCGCGTTGACAGTTGGCCTACGTGCCGCGGCACGTAGGCGTGGAGACCGCCTTAGATTTAAACAGCCAAACTTTTGGTAACGATTTCACGCAAATCACGAGACAGATCCAATGCCGCTAACTTATTTAGTTCTTTCTTCATCAGTTCTTGTCTTTTTGTATCATAACGGTGCCATCGTGTAAAAGGAGTAGCTAATCTTGCCGTGATTTGTGGATTTATCTTATCCAATTTGACGAGCATATCCATTAAAAAGGCATAACCACTACCATCTTTTGCATGGAAATTTCGTGGATTTGCTTGCGAAAAAGCACCTACTAATGCCCTGACTTTATTAGGATTTTTGATGTTAAACGCTGGGTGCTGAAGCAAAATTTTAACGCGTGCCAACGTATCTGGTTGCTCACTGCTTGCCTGGATTGCAAACCATTTATCCAACACAAGTTCGTCTTGAGACCACTGCCTATAAAAACTATCAATGGCTTTCTCTCTTGCAATATTTTGAGAGGAGTTGTTTAGCAAGGCAAAACTGGCCAGTTGATCAGTCATGGTATGCGATTTCATAAACTGCTGTTCACATAGCTCAAGACTCTTATTTTCATCAGCTTTCATCATCAACCATAAGCAGACATTTCGTAATTTCCTTCGTCCAAAAGCCTTTGCGTTCATGGCATGATCTTCAATTTGCCAGAGAGCCTGATACATTGAATGAGCCTTTGCAAACAAATGTCTCCCCAGCGTTGCACGGAAAAAATCTCTCGCAGCCTCCACAGCATCAACATCTACTGTAGTCAATTCTCCGGCCACATCTTCAAAAGCAGGGGGCGTTAAAATTTCAGCACGTAAAGCAGGATCCAAACTGTCATCTAGCAATACATGTTGATAGGCCGCAATTAAGGGTGTTGGAATATCCCATTCTTTAGAAGAACCATTCAAATAACCTTTGATACAAGATAATGCTAAGCTTTGAGCGGCATCCCATTTGGCAAAACCGTCATTCTCAAAGCGTAAAAGAGCAAGCAAGGCGTCCTGGCTAGTTTGCGCGTGCAGTTTGATCGGAGCAGAAAAATCACGCAACAAAGAAACGATCGGTTCTTCTTTTAAACCCGTAAAATCGAAGGTTTCTTTGGTTTTGCGCAATTCAAGAACCTCTTTTTTGATAGGCAATGCCTTTCCTGTTTTATCAAATAATGCCACACGAATGGGAATATGAAATGGCTTCTTATCCTTGCACTCTGGGGTAGAAGAACAAGATTGTGTCATGGTTAGAGTGAGAGTATCACCACTAAAATGCTTAACGACCCTCACCTCAGGTGTTCCTGCTTGACTGTACCAACGCTTAAATTGTGTTAAATCAACCTGATTAGCATCCTCCATAGCTGCAACGAAATCATCAATAGTTACTGCTTGACCATCATGACGCTCAAAATATAAATCCATGCCTCGGCGGAAGCCTTCTTTTCCTAATAACGTATGTTGCATACGAATCACTTCTGCACCTTTGTTGTAAACGGTGGCAGTATAAAAATTATTAATCTCCTGATAGGAATCAGGTCTAACCGGATGAGCCATCGTCCCTGCATCCTCAGGAAACTGTGTATTACGCAAAACCTTTACATCAAGAATTCGGTTGACATCACGAGAATTCATGTCGCGAGAAAACTCTTGATCGCGAAAAACAGTTAAGCCTTCTTTCAAACTTAATTGGAACCAGTCTCGACAAGTCACCCGATTCCCTGTCCAATTATGGAAATATTCGTGCCCTACAACACCTTCGACATCAGCAAAGTCTTGATCAGTTGCAGTATCTGGACGGGCAAGAATATATTTTGAATTAAAAATATTTAAACCTTTGTTTTCCATAGCTCCCATGTTGAAATCACTTACAGCAACGATCATAAAAATAGAAAGATCATACTCTCGTCCATAAACCTCTTCATCCCAACGCATTGCTTTTTTCAATGACTCCATCGCATGCGAGCATTTATCTTCATTCCCATGCTCGACATAAATGCGTAAATCAACCTCTTTTCCAGAGCGGGTAAAAAATTTATCGCGCACACAAGCCAAATTACCAGCAACTAAAGCAAACAGATAAGAGGGTTTTTTGAATGGATCCTGCCATTGAACCCAATGACGCCCTTCTTCTAAATCACCTGCATCAATTAAATTGCCGTTAGACAGCAAAACCGGATACGTATGTTTGTCAGCAGTAATCCTCGTGGTAAAAGGAGCCAATATATCAGGTCTGTCAGGAAAGAAAGTCATTCGTCTAAATCCCTCAGCCTCACATTGAGTACAAAAAAGATGATTTGAACGGTAAAGCCCAGATAATTTAGTATTCTCTTGTGGGCGTACTCGAGTAACGATGGTCAATTTCGAATCATCCGGGCAGTTATCAATGATCAAATCATCCCCTTCGCGTCGATAACTGCCTTCTTTAAGTTGTTGCCCATTAAGATGTATACTGATCAATTCCAGCTCATCGCCATACAGACGAAGAGGGCCTTTATATTTGCGTTCTAATGCAAGCTGACTGGTAATCCGTGCGTGATCATCATATAAGTCAAAATTGAGCGCCACATTTTTTACCTCAAAAACAGGAGGTTGGTAATTTTTCAGATAAACAGTAGTGTCTGGCATGGAGTTTGCTCCGCTCTTGATAACAGTTAAAAAATAATAAAATAATAGATTGAATTTTTTATTAAATTTTTGTTCTTACACTATAATAAAATTTAGATAGTGTCTCGCTTTTACAGGCGAAATGCAAAGTTTGATTTAAAGGAAAAGACGTTGTTTTTTCCCATTGGGCAGGGAATTTAGTAAAGGGGATGACTTTATGAATACACAAGATTTTTTAGCGGGCTATACCCAACGCTTTGTTGACAGCAAAGAGGAAGAGTTAACCCTGAATGAATACCTGGAGTTGTGTCGTACTGACCCCTCTGCCTACGCCAATCCTGCTGAACGCCTGTTGATGGCCATCGGCGAACCAGAAAAGATTGATACTCGTCACGACCCTGTTTTGTCACGTCTGTTTTCAAATAAAGTTATACATCAATATGATGTTTTTAAAGAGTTTTTTGGGATGGAAGAGCCCATTGAACAAATCGTTGGTTTTTTACGCCATGCCGCTCAAGGCCTGGAAGAAACCAAACAGGTTCTTTATCTTCTAGGCCCTGTTGGAGGAGGTAAATCCTCTCTCGCCGAAAAATTAAAAGATTTAATGCAGAAAGTTCCTTTTTATGCCATTAAAGGTTCCCCTGTTTTTGATTCCCCTCTGTCACTATTTGATCCAGCTGAAGATGGTGAGCTGCTTTACGAGCGCTTTGGTATCCCATCACGGCATTTACGCTATGTCATGTCTCCATGGGCCGTTAAACGCTTGCATGAGTACAATGGTGACATTAGTCAGTTTAAAATCGTTAAAATCATGCCTTCCCGCATGAAGCAAATCGCCATTGCCAAAACTGAACCTGGTGATGAAAACAACCAAGATATTTCGTCTCTGGTGGGTAAAGTAGATATTCGGAAGCTGGAAGAATTTTCACAAGACGATCCAGATGCCTACAGTTACTCTGGGGGATTATGTCGTGCTAACCGCGGATTATTGGAATTTGTGGAGATGTTTAAAGCACCAATCAAAGTACTCCACCCGTTGCTTACTGCAACACAAGAAGGCAATTACAATGCTACCGAGGGTTTATCTGCTATTCCCTTTGAAGGGATTATCCTGGCTCACTCTAATGAAGCTGAATGGCAAACGTTCCGTAATAATAAAAACAATGAAGCCTTTATTGATCGTATCAATATTGTAAAAGTACCTTATTGTTTACGGGTCTCCGAGGAGGTCAAGATATACAAGAAACTGGTGAATCATAGTTCTCTTAAAGAGTCCCCTTGCGCCCCAGGCACCTTAGAGATGTTAGCCCAGTTTTCAGTCCTAACACGTTTGAAAGAACCACAAAATTCAAGTATTTACTCCAAAATGCGCGTTTACAATGGCGAAAGCTTGAAAGATACGGATCCTAAGGCCAAATCCTATCAAGAGTATCGCGATTTCGCTGGCGTGGATGAAGGAATGAGCGGGATTTCAACGCGTTTCGCCTTTAAGATTTTGTCAAAAGTGTTTAATTTTGATCACTCTGAAATTGCCGCAAACCCTGTCCATCTTTTATATGTCGTTGAACGTCAGATCGAACAGGAGCAATTCTCACAAGAATTACATGAAAAATATTTAACATTTATCAAAGAATTTTTGACACCCAAGTATGTTGAATTTATTGGCAAAGAAATTCAAACAGCTTATCTGGAGTCTTATTCTGAGTATGGTCAGAATATTTTCGATAGATACATTACCTATGCAGACTTCTGGATCCAAGATCAAGATTATCGTGATCCGGATACAGGAGAAATTTTTGATCGTAGTTCATTGAACCTGGAATTGGAGAAGATAGAAAAACCTGCGGGTATCTCTAATCCCAAAGATTTTCGTAACGAGGTAGTCAATTTTGTTTTGCGAGCACGGGCTAATAATCACGGTAAAAATCCAGTTTGGAATAGTTATGAAAAACTAAAAACAGTGATCGAGAAAAAGATGTTTACCAACACGGAAGATTTATTACCTGTTATTTCCTTCAACGCGAAAGCTTCGGAAGATGATAAGAAAAAACATGAAGAATTTATCGCTCGTATGGTAGATAAAGGCTATACGCGCAAGCAAGTCAGGTTACTGTGTGAATGGTATTTGCGAGTACGCAAGTCACAATAACTAATACTTAGCTTGTCTTGAAATTGCCTTTACCTTTGAGCTTAATTTTAAGATAAGCGATGGATAAGGATTGTAGTTATGTCGCAAATAATTGATAGACGGCTGAATGCTGGAAAAAAAAGCACAGTAAACCGCCAGCGTTTTCTTCGCCGCTATAAAAATCAAATTAAACGTGCCGTTTCTGATGCTGTGGGCAAACGAAGCATCACTGAGATTGATCAGGGTGAAGAAATCAGTATACCGGCAAAAGATATTTCTGAACCTCACTTCTATCGTGGCCACGGGGGACGTGAGGAGCGTATACTCCCGGGTAATGACGAGTTTATGACTGGCGATCGCATCAAACGCCCGTCTGGAAGTTCAGGGAGTGGAGGCGGCGGCCAAGCGAGCGATTCTGGTGAAGGGGAAGATGAGTTTGTTTTTCAATTATCGAGAGAAGAGTTTCTCGATTTGTACTTTGAAGATCTGGAGCTGCCTGACCTAGTCAAAAAAGAATTAGCAAGGATGACGACATACAAAACCATCCGCGCTGGAGTAACAACGAGTGGGACTCCCACTAACATTAACGTAATACGTTCAATGCGCCAAGCCGCAGGTCGACGTATGGCACTGGCTTCACCGTACAAACGCCAATTACGCTTGGCGCAGGCAGAATTAGAACACTTAGAGCAAAATCCGAATACGCAGAAAATAGATATCTTGCGCTTAAAACGAGATATTGAGTTTTTTAAAAAGAAAATAAAGGCAGTGCCTTTTATTGACACCATTGATTTGCGCTATAACAATCGTATTCGCGTACCAGTGCCATCGACACAAGCAGTAATGTTCTGTGTTATGGATGTTTCAGGTTCAATGGATGAGGCCAAAAAAGACATAGCCAAACGCTTTTTTATTCTTCTCTATCTTTTCCTCACTAAAAATTACGAACGCATTGAGTTGGTTTTTATTCGTCATCACACTTCAGCCAAAGAAGTCAATGAAGAGGAATTCTTTTATTCCCGCGAAACAGGCGGGACAGTAGTATCCAGTGCGCTGGAATTATTGTTCACAATCATTGAGGCACGTTACCCTCCTTCAGCCTGGAATATTTACGTTGCTCAAGCGTCCGATGGGGATAACTGGAATGCGGATTCCCCTTATTGTCAGGAGTTATTACAAGAAAAGATCATGCCTCTATTACAGTATTTTGCTTATATAGAAATCATGCCCCGACATCACCAGAGCCTTTGGGAAGTATACCAGCAAATAAGGCAACATTACCCTAATTTTGCTATGGAAAATATCGACAATGTTGCTGATATTTATCCTGTATTCCGTGAATTATTCAAAAGGAAGACTACATGAAGAAGAAGCCTTTATCTACTGGGGCTGAATGGACCTTTGAGCTTATTCAAGCCTATGATAAAGAAATTGCTCGTATTGCCAAAGATTTCAAGCTGGATACATATCCAAATCAGATCGAAGTCATTTCAGCAGAACAAATGATGGATGCCTATGCTTCCGTGGGCATGCCTATTGGTTACCATCATTGGTCTTTTGGTAAACATTTTGTTGGTGTTGAAAAAAGCTATAAGCGTGGACAAATGGGATTAGCTTATGAGTTGGTCATCAATTCAAATCCTTGTATTTCCTACCTCATGGAAGAAAATACCATAGCGATGCAAGCTTTGGTGATTGCTCATGCCTGCTACGGTCATAATTCTTTCTTTAAGAATAACTATTTATTCAAAATGTGGACATCAGCTGACGCTATTATTGACTATCTTGTGTTTGCCAAGAACTATATCAGTGAGTGTGAAGAACGCTACGGCATTGATGAGGTGGAAGCCATTCTCGATGCGTGCCATGCGCTAATGAATTATGGAGTCGATCGTTATAAACACCCAACAGGACTATCCATCCAAGAAGAAAAAATCCGTCAGCAAAATCGTGAAATGTATCTGCAATCGCAAGTGAATGAGTTATGGCGAACTATCCCGCAAGCTAAACGCGTTGATGCTAACGGACAAAAAAAACGCTTCCCCGAGGAGCCACAGGAGAACATCCTCTACTTTATCGAAAAGAATGCGCCTTTATTGAAACCTTGGCAGCGGGAAATTGTGCGTATTGTAAGAAAAATTGCCCAATATTTTTATCCGCAAGGCCAAACAAAGGTGATGAACGAAGGGTGGGCTTGCTTCTGGCATTATACCCTTTTAAATGCTCTCTATGATGAGAGATTAGTCACTGATGAGTTTATGATAGAAGTTTTACAAAGCCATACCAATGTCATCATGCAACCTCCATTTGATAGTCCGCATTTTAGTGGCATTAATCCCTACACCTTGGGTTATCACATGATGCAAGATATTAAAAGCATCTGCGAAAATCCTACTGCCGAGGACGAGCAATGGTTTCCCTATCTAGCACACACCGATTGGCTTGCCAGTCTTAATTCCGCTATGCGCAATTTTAAAGATGAGAGTTTTATTGCCCAATTTTTATCACCAAGGTTAATCCGCGAACTTAAGTTATTTTATGTGATTGATGATGATAGGCAACCTGACTTGCTTGTTGGTGCGATTCATGATGAACAAGGATATCAAACAATCCGAGAGGCTTTGGCGAGACAGTACAATTTAGGCTATCTTGAACCAGACATCCAAGTCTATTCAGTCGATATGGAAGGCGATCGTTCTCTCACGCTGCGCTACACCCAGCACAACCGCGTGCCTTTAGGTGACAGTACAATGGAAGTGTTAAAACATTTATATACGCTATGGAAATTTCCAGTGGCTATCCAATCCATTGATAACTCCGGACAAATTACAGCAGAGCACCATTGCCCTCCTCTACCCCCAAAAAATCACCCCAAAGAACCCTATCCGTAGCATAATTTACTCGGCCTACGCATAAAAACATAGAAGTTGATTTATACGTGAACGCTTGCGTTACCGAATTGACCAACCTGTTGCCTCAATAGAACCTGTTGCCGAAGGACAAAAAATATACTGAGTCGTTGCCTCAGAATAGGTGTTGCTTTTGAGAGGTTTTGTTGCGATTAAAAAATAATTGCTATTGAGCCTGGTGGGTGTGTGAGCGAGAAGCCTGTGAGTGTGGGCAATAACTGTGAATAACGTCTTTTTGTTATTCATGGTTTTGTCCACACGTCCCATAGGGCACAGGCTGGTCCGAAGGACTCGTCCATCATATCCACAGGCTTTATGTTCCTGTCTTTTTACAATATTGAATAAGACTTTCATTAAAGAGCCTTTCTTTGTTTTACATGTTGAATATTCACTAATCTAAATATTAATTTTAGCTTTTTTTGAATCTTTTTTTGCAAGTCAAACGGGTCGAGTGTATTAAAGGTCTCTTGTAATTTTGTTTTCTGAGCGAGAGTAAGACCATTCGACGTCATCAGTCGCTGATAGGGCGTTTGGGGTTGATCATATTTTTTGATTACACGGGATTGAATTCGTACTTTGTCAATGAGCTTAATGCAAGGATAGAAAAAATTAAATAACAAGGAGACTTCGTTAGAATATAAGTCATTCATAAGCTCAACGAGCTTTGGATTACCAAAACGATGATAACCAAACAGTTGACGCACATGAGTCCAGTTCTTTTGTTCAACATGTGCATTATCGTCTTTTTTATAAGGACGAGAGCGAGTAAATTGAACCGCTTTTTGTGGGTCCCGCTCAGTAAAATAATGAATGAGATGCCAATTGAGAAACTCTGAGCCGTTATCACAATCAAACCCTTTGATTTCAAAAGGTAAATTTTTTTCTATGTCTTGAATACCCCCCAAGACACCATGAGCTCCTTTATTCCAAGTGGCCCGCATTTCTGTCCAGCCACTGAAAATATCCGTCAGCGTAATAGACCAAACAAAATCACCGGCTAGTGATGCTCCACAATGCGCCGCTGTCGGCCTCCATAAAACCCACTTCGTTAGTATTCCACTGATTCGTATTGACTGGAATTTGATTCCTGAGAATACTTCCAGGCTTTGTTCCACTTAAGCCTTTTCCATAGCGAGTTTTAACAGGCTTGAGTAAGCGATCAATTGTAGCAGCGCTCATGGTTAGCAGTTGAGAGGATATCTCCGCCGCTAAAGGCTCATAATGATTTTGATAATGAGGTAACCATAAGGGAAGAGCTCTCTTTAATCGTTTACCACACATCTGATCCGTGCCAAGCCATATCTTTTTTAAAGGCTCCAGCAATATGGATGGGTCATAGGTCTTCTTTTTTCCAACTTTCTTCGGACTTTTATCAGAAATGGGTAACTGTCTTAATAAACGAGCTGCTGCTTTGCGATGATAATGATGCGTCTCGCAAAATTCATCCAGAATGCGTTTTTTTAACGCTCTATTGCCTCGTTGATAGCGGATACGCTGTATTTTTAGATACAAATCCATATTCACTTGCCCCATTTCTGTTCCTCTCGCTCGGCAACAGCCATATTGAGGCAACGAAGCAATTTATGGACTTATTTACGTCATCCTTCGGCAACAGATAATTTGAGGCAATTCGCCAACCAGGGTAACTTCACTCGCTTAATATTATCTTAAGGTTATTATAGTAACATTTCGCACTGAAAATAAACAGATTGTGCAGTTTGTCTTAAATTGGAAAGCATTAAATTTGTTATGATGACCTGTTTATTAGAGATAGAGACGACAACATTCATCAAAGCAAAGCATAAAATGTACTTCAATTAAAGAATAGATTGCCTTAGAAAACCTTTTAGACAATAGGTTTTCTTTGTTTATAACCTACAAACATTTAAACGAGGCCGATTCAAATGAAGAAATTTTTTGACAAATCCCTTATGCAAGCTGATTCAACAATTGCAGCAATTGTTTTTCAAGCAAATGAAATGCTTATTCTTGATACTGATTTAGTTGGCGGTGATAAGTTTACTTATCCTTTGTGGATGGATCTTGCAACTCGTAATCCACAGTTAATGATGCAATCAATACCAACTCAAAACGACAATCGATTTCAATTCACAGTTAAAGGTAAAGAAAATATCCATAGTGTTATAGAGTTAATGCTAGCATCTAAAAATGTAAAGCACGTAGCATTCGCTGAGGAAATTAAAGAACGATATCCATCCTATTTCGATGGAAATCAAAACACTCTTAACACCACTGGTAAATAGTCAGCAAGAGTAATCAAGGTTTTGGTGTGCGTCAGCATGGCGCACACCAAACTCGGATTACGGCAAATAGTCTATTAGGTGACAAATGACTTTCAGCTCACCATTCTTCTTTATTCAGGTAACAATGCCATCATCCTCCTGGCATTAGCATAAACCTTCTCGATATTACGTGCTTCTAATTTTTCAAAAACAATTTGTGGCATTATTCGTTGAATCAAATAATCATAAATACTGTATTTAAAACCAAGCACCCACTCTTGCTTATGAATATTCTCTCCTGTTGTTTCCGCTAATTTAATACGCTGTCGCTCAATATAATGAGTAAGCAATTCCAGGCTAAAATCCCGAGGGAGAACATAGGACAAAAATTCCACAACATCTCGTTGTGGCAGGTGAACAGTGGCAAGTTCCCAATCGTAAACATAAATTTGTTTCTCACCATCAGTTAAATTGATGCCAACATTTTTAGGGACACAATCATTATGAACTAATGTTTTTTTCATGGCGTCAATTTGACCACGCCATGTCGTTAGATCAATTAGTAGCTCATGATGTAAATCATAGTCAGAGGCCTGCATAAATGGCGGTTTTGCCTGTTCTACAGCCGCAAGTAGTGCGAGCCAATAAGGCATAAATTGTTGCATCTTATTTAGATCCAATACATTTTCAAAGCCAGGTATCTTCGCTACTTCTTTTTCTCTCCCATACCAAACGGCATGTAACTGGCTGATTGCATCAATGAATCCATCGATTGCAATTTGATCCCATTTCTCAAAATTAAACAGATCTAAAGATAAATACTCTTCTTTAAGATATTGCAGAATAAGAACACAAACACGCCCATCTTCGCTTAAATAAGTACCATAGGAGCTTGGCAAATATTGCTGAAATGCAGCATGGTCTTTTTGCATCTCATAAATCATTATTTCTTTGCGATTGACGTTTTCAAATTCCAATTGAGAAAGATAGCTAATTAAAGGTTGCCTGGTTTTAATTCCACATGTTTCGAATGCCCCTGTAATTATTTGCAAATAATTTTGCTCGCTAATCTTCGATTTTGCGATAACCACCACATGTTTAATTTCCCCATTTTTTAGAAAGGAAAGATTATACCGCTGCACACCAATTGGATGATCACCGCTCTTCGGATTTTTAATTTCATGGGCCATGCTTTCACTGGCCGAGGGAGCATACTCAGCAATATCCACGATTAGGTGAGGATCATCAAACTGCTTTTGTAGGCAACATTGAAAAAAATATTCAGTAAAAACAAGCCCATAATCGGTTTTATTAACAAAATTTTTCTTCATATCAATCTTCTTGATGGTTTGGCTTGACTAAACTCTTAGCACCCAAATGAGTGAAAGAGAAGCTCAACACAAAATTAGTTTAGACCATTTCTATGATCTGCAACGAGGGATCGCGGTATCCGGTTGTTCAGAGTAATGGAGGATTTCTCAGACTTTGTCTAATCCGAGCTACGGCTTATCAAAGGCGGACAATATTTGAGCATAGATGTTTAACGTTCTCTCATCAGGAGAACAATAAACACGCTTGCTATGCGAGATTTTTGCATCCGCGAGAAATTTGGCAAAATAAATTCCCGTAGGTAAAGGCTCGATGATTGGAACATGAATGCCTTTACACTGTAAACCTGCACTAATCTCATCGCGATAAGCAATAAGACGCCCTGATCCAAAAATTAGAGTATCTGCATGTTTTTTAGTGACCGCCTCATAACATTGCTCCATGAGAGAATGAATGGTTTTTTTAGACCTGTAATCTGCGTGTGGATCTAACTGTACACCTTGTACACACGCTCGATCAGAAAAGCCATACTTCCTGATTAAATGTTCTTGAATAGGTGTCAATTCTTCCGTTGTGTTAATTACAGCAAATTTATTCCCCATCATAGCTGCCACATGCATTGTCACCTCAGGCAAGCTGACCACCGGAACAGAAACAGCTTCTCGTAATGCACGCATACCAATCTCTGCCATGAGGTCGATAACTATCGCATCGACTCCCTCTTCTTCTGCAATCATAGCTTGTTTGATTACCCCTGGAGTAAGCAATGCCATATCCAATTCATGACGCACAGCATCCACTGCAATGTTCACATAACTAATACTTAGCTCTAGTTCAGGACTAATGTAGGGCTTTAACATCTTCATGTTTAAAGCTTTAGTGTTATACCCTGGTAAAATAACGCGTACATGAGTCACCATTCCCTCCTTTATTCGGGTAGCAATGCCATCATCCTCCTGACATTATCCGTTGCATCAAATAATCATATATACTGTATAAACTAACATGGATTGTCTGAAAATGCCGAAATCAAAATGGGAATTTTGGATTGACCGCGGAGGCACTTTTACCGATATTGTCGCACGCTCCCCCCAAGGAAAGATCATCAGTCATAAATTATTATCCGAACATCCAGAGCGCTACGACGATCCTATTATTCAAGGTATTCGAGATGTTCTGAATCTCAACACCAATGAGCCAATCTCAGGAAAAGAGATCGCGATGATCAAGATCGGAACAACCTTGGCGACTAACACTTTATTAGAACGGAAAGGAGAAAAAGTGGTATTGGCCATTACCCAGGGATTTGGTGATGCTCTGCGCATTGGTTACCAAAATCGTCCTGATCTTTTTGCTTTGAATATTGTGTTACCTCCTTTGCTTTATGACAAAGTCATAGAAATTGAAGAACGTGTAGGAGCTCATGGCGAGATTTTAAAGCGCTTGGATGGGCAAAAAACAACACAGGCATTGCAAGTTGCTTATCAAAAGGGCTATCGAGCTATCGCCATTGTTCTTATGCATGGATATCGCTATCACCATCATGAAAAGCAGCTAAGAAAAATAGCTAAGCAAATCGGTTTCCAGCAAATTTCTGTCAGTCATGAAGTAGCTCCCGTGATGAAACTCGTTGGCCGTGGTGATACCACTGTTGTTGATGCCTATCTCTCGCCGGTCTTGCAACGTTATATCCAATCATTGCAAAAAACGCTAAAACATCTCCCCTTATTATTCATGCAATCAAACGGGGGTCTTGCTGAAGCCCGATTTTTTAGAGGGAAAGAAAGTATTTTCTCAGGACCAGCTGCTGGCGTGATCGGCATGGTTAAAACAAGCCAACTTGCCGGATTTAAGAAGGTCATTGGCTTTGATATGGGAGGCACATCGACAGATGTTTCTCATTTTGCTGGAGAGTATGAGCGCAGTTACATTAGCGAATTTGCTGGCGTTCGGCTACAAACCCCTATGATGTTGATACATACTATTGCTGCAGGTGGCGGTTCCATCCTCCATTTTGATGGTAGTCGCTATATTGTTGGTCCAGACTCAGCGGGTGCAAATCCTGGTCCCAGCTGCTATGGTCGAGACGGCCCACTGACCATTACTGACTGTAATGTAATAGTCGGTAAAATCCAAGCGGATTTTTTCCCCCAGGTGTTCGGCCCTCAAGGCGGTAAAGCCATCGATGTAGCCATCGTTCGTAAGAAATTTGCACAATTAACCGCCGAAATCAACCAGGCAACTGGAGGACAGCAAACACCAGAGCAAGTAGCTGAAGGTTACCTCCATATTGCTGTTGAAAACATGGCAAACGCTATCAGACGAATTTCCGTGCAGCGTGGTTATGATGTCAGCCAATATTTGTTAAATTGTTTTGGGGCTGCCGCAGGTCAACATGCTTGCCTGGTTGCTGACAGGTTAGGGATAAAACGTATTTTGATTCATCCTCTAGCCGGTGTTCTATCCGCCTATGGTGTAGGTTTAGCTGAGCTCAGAATCCTAAAAGAATGCCCTATTGAACAACCACTCAAACAAGCCATGGAAGCAGTGCTAAAGCTTAAATTAACAGAGCTAGAAGAGCAAAATCAAAACGCATTGCAAGCACAAGGGATGCAAACCGACACAATGATCCACACCCGACGCATTCATCTTCGCTATGATGGCTCTGATACGATGCTAACGGTGGAATTTAGTGCGATTGCTTCGATGCGCAAAGCCTTTGCTTTAGAGCACCGCAGGCAATTTGGTTTTGCTTCTGCACAAAAAAGCTTAATCATTGAAGCTGTTTCAGTGGAGACAGTCCTTGCAACGCAAATGATTGTAGAAAAGGATTGTGATCTGGTTCACCGCCCTCAAAAAGAAATACCAGTCAGTAAGGTAGTATCACTGTTCAGCCATAGTCGCACCCATCAAGCACCCATCTACCATCGTCAGGATTTACAACCAGGCGATTGTATTCAGGGCTGTGCTATCATCTGTGAAAACAATGCCACAACGATCATTGAACCCGGATGGCAAGCTCATGTCACGGAAAAAAATCACCTTCTATTAACGCGTTATCAACCTCTACCCAAACAAAAGATAACAAGAACCAGCGTTGATCCTGTCTTGCTCGAGGTTTTTAATAATCGTTTTATGAATATTGCCGAGCAAATGGGTGAAGTCTTACGGAATACAGCAAGTTCCGTCAATATTAAGGAGCGTCTGGATTTTTCCTGTGCGATTTTTGACAGCCAGGGAGAGCTGGTGGCCAACGCACCTCATATTCCGGTCCATCTTGGCTCCATGAGTGAGAGTGTTAAAAGTATCCTTAACGCAACTACTCGCTTATTGCCGACTTCCCGCGGCTTGACCACGGGATCCAGCGAACTTGCCAGATCCATTGATCCCGCGGTCAAGCCGCGGGAAGTCGGCGATATAGATAGGGACAAGCAGTGTTTTACTACAATACGTCCAGGAGATGTCTATCTTTTGAATTCACCTTATGATGGCGGAACGCATTTGCCTGATCTCACCGTCATCACCCCTGTTTTTTCCGAGAACAAACAGCAATTGCTATTCTTCCTGGGTTCTCGCGGCCATCATGCTGACATTGGCGGAATCACCCCAGGATCTTTACCTGCAAAGAGCAAAGTCATTGAGGAAGAAGGTGTGCTTATCAATCATTTTAAGGTCGTCGACCAGGGGCGATTTTTAGAAGCAGAGACGCTCAAGCTATTCACCAAAGCCCGTTACCCGGCTCGCAATCCCAAACAAAATTTAGAGGATTTAAAAGCACAAATTGCGGCAAATGCCCGCGGAGTGCATGCACTATGGGATTTAATTGCGCAATTTGATTTGAAGGTGGTTCAAGCTTATATGAAGCATGTGCGCGATAATGCCACTTTGGCAGTTAGAAAATTATTAACCCGCCTTAAAGATGGACATTTCTGTTACCATCTGGATGATGGTAGTGCAATTAAAGCTAGCATTACTATTGATAAAGCAAAGAAAGAAGCTTGTATCGACTTTACAGGCAGTGCTCCACAGCATGATGGAAATTTTAATGCACCGTTAGCTATCTCCAAAGCTGCTACGCTATATGTGCTACGTTGTTTAATTTATGAAAATATTCCTTTAAACGGTGGTTGCTTTGTTCCTATCAAGATCATTGTGCCTCCTAGCAGTTTGTTAAACCCAGTTTATCCTGCCGCCGTTGTTGCCGGAAATGTTGAGACCTCCCAGTGCATTGTCGACACGTTGTTAGGAGCATTAGGTGCTGTTTCTGCATCACAAGGAACGTGCAATAATTTTACTTTCGGCAATGCTGAATACCAGTATTATGAAACCATCTGTGGTGGTGCAGGAGCCGGACCGGGTTTTGCTGGCGCTTCCGCTGTTCATACGCATATGACCAATACTCACCTCACTGATCCTGAGGTATTGGAGTGGCGTTTCCCGGTTTTGCTAGAAGAATTCTCAGTACGTTCCAACAGTGGGGGTAAAGGCAAGTGGTGCGGAGGAGATGGCATTATTCGCCGTATTCGTTTTCTACAACCGATGACAGCCAATATCATCTCTAGTCACCGTAAAATCCCTCCTTATGGTTTACAAGGAGGAGCTCCTGGTAAGGTAGGACGTAATTGGGTAGAAAGAGCGAATGGCACTATTGAGGAGCTTGATAGTTGTGCTAGTGTCCAAATGAATGCGCAGGACATTTTTGTCATTGAAACTCCTGGAGGGGGTGGTTATGGCAAACCATAAGGGCTTGTTAATTAATTAAATTTTACACACTTATTGTCACCCTCCGCGAAAGCGGAGGGTCCAAGGGCCTTGCCAATACTGGATCCCCCGCTTTCGCGGAGGATGACGTAACTACAAAGAAGGTGTATTTCAGTCATTTCGCGACAGCGACTATTTACTCACTAGCAAGTTCAATAGCAAATGCCAAACCTAATTTTGCGAAATTGGTCATGTGCTCTGGATACAACAGATCGATGGTATCCCTCGATGAATGGATATAGGGATTATGATCTTCGAAGCTGGTTTCACAAGGAAATGCTGCTGGAACCCCAACTTCTGTCCAAGAGGCGTGATCACTGCAGCCGTAACCGCATTTAGAATAGCTAACAGGCACTTTCACATAGGTTTGAATGAGCTCGGCAATAAAATTGCTAAGTGCTTTATCCGTATAGTCACGGAAAACCCACATGGTTTGATCATTACCATCATTGCGATACCCTGTCATATCAAATTGGATAGCCGCTTTTACAGGAATCGAGTCATCCTGGAAATGCTCAACAACGTATTGCGAACCCACTAAACCGCGCTCTTCAGCAGCGTACCAAATGATATAAATTGGACGTTTGAATGTTAATTTTGAGGCTAACAGTACCCGGGCTATTTCCATGACACTAGAAGAGCCACTACCATCATCACCTGCACCTGGCATGCGACCATCAAGCGTATCCATATGAGCACCAATAACAATACCAGGGGTTTGCAGATCTTTACCAATGACAGTCACCACTGATGGTTGTTTATACCAACCCGTGTCTACAAGGTAGGATGTTGTATCATTGCGACCATAGTCCTTAGCCATGCTTTCAAACTGGCCCTTTAACCATTCAGCCACCTCTGCTCCTCGTTTCGTCGTCGCTGAACGATTATGATAAGACGTCAAATGAGTTAAAGTCTCCATGATATGATTTGTGTCCACCTGCGTCAGAGCAGCATTGACTTCTTCTTCATGTTTAATGTCATAACTTGCCGCAGTTTTTTCTGCAAATTTGATTTCAGGCTTGCTTAGCAAATGTTGAGCTGCTTGTTGCTTTGAAACGAAACCATCGACACTCAGACGATGACTCACGTTGATAAAACGACCACAATGCACCTCATCAGCAAAAAGGGCCAACTTATCCATATCGACGGCTGGAACCTCAATAATCTTGAACTCGGCATTCTCAGCAAGCACGTTATATGCTGTTGATAGTTTTGCTGCTAAACATTGTGGGACCTGGACTTGCTCCATCGTTGGCGCTGTTGCCGCAGACAGAGGATTAATCGCTATAATAAAGCCTGAAAGGCCAATCATCCATTGAGAAAAACGCATTATTACTCCTTGTAAAACGTTAGAAATCGCTATTCATAGTACATGATGATTAAAAATATTGCGAGTATTATCAAGTCCTTATACCAAACGCTTTCTTAAGGAGTCCGGATGATGATTTTTTGCTCTCCAGGTTATTGATAATCATTTTCATTTGTTATAAAGTTCCAATTCCTTTGAGATGGCTGCTTGGTGAACAATGAAAACAAAAAAAATTCCTTATTATCTTCTCCTTACCTTACTAACGATTGGAGCAAGTCTCATCCTTGGTTTCCTAAGTTTCGGAGGAATGTTTGCCCTATGGCCCACGCTAACTTTCGCCTTTGGCGCATTTGTTCTGTCTGTTGCTTATGAAGGAGAAATTTATCTCCAAAATATCAAGGGAGCTCTCAATAAACTTTTTTTTAAACATGAATACCTGAAACACTACCTGGCTAATGAGTTTCTTTTAACAAGTTATTTAAATAACGAAGAGCTTTTATCCAATTCACCCACTGAAGATTGTCCACAATTTTTTCAAGATTATAAAAAACAACTTAAATTACTAAACTTATTCAAACACCAGCGACTAGACGAAGTCAGTCTGGCAAAAAAAAGAAAGATAGAAAAAACGCTACGCAGTATGGAGAAATGGTTTGCCATACAGCTTTTTTCTCCTAACTCTGAGAACCTCACTTCGTATGAAGAAAAATTACAGAAGTGGTTGCGTGAGCATGGTCAAAGCGAATGCCAAGCCAAGTTGGCAAAACGCCGCAGCACATTTAATCAAGTCAAGCTCTTTAGCCTCGTTGCTAGCATCTTTATGGCATTGGGGACAAGCTATTTATTAGTTGAAGCTTTTGAAGTCATACCTTTCCTGGCATCACTATCGCTTACAACATTACCTTTTCTTATCGTACCAATGGCTATCGTTGCAGGGGCTGCTTATGGTTTTCTGACCTACAATGCGGTCACGGATATGATAAACAATGACACTCTGAACAAGTGGTACAAAAAGATTCGTAATGATTTGTCTAAGGGTTTAACGGCTCGCTCTCTATTCATTGCAACAACTGCTGTACTGTTACTCGCTTTAACTGTTGCCCTTACAATTTGCACTGCTGGCACTTGGTGGACGGTCGTTAAAAATACTCGTCCACTTTTTACATGGATGGACAAAATGCCCCGTTTTGTTATGGGTGTTATTCATCCTTTGGTTACAGGAATGTCTTCGTTGGTTTTTAACTTACAAAACACCAGTGAATCCTTAGAGATGATTGATGACGCCACGAAAGTAAAAAGCGGTTTATTGAAACGTATGGTCAAAGCCATAACAGACGGCTGGGCTAATCTAAGGGGGCAAGAAAACTGGTGGCAGATTGTTAACCCAGCGCGCATTTTATTAAAATTAACGTTCACCCCACTACGTATTATTTTATTCTTTGGTCACCTGCTTAGCATTGCCGTGACAGCTGATCGCGTACCTGGTATTCCTCAGATCGTCTCCGCCCTCCTTGGTTTCATCAGTGAAGGATTTGAGGATGCACATTACTTTTTTCCTCATAAAGAACATGATCATCACCATGATCATGAAGAAGGCTATGAAATGGAGTCTAAGGATCAAAGAGATAAGCGTGCTATCAAAGCCATGCTAAAGGAGCGATTAGGCTCAGAAGACACAGGCCACAACCCCAACACCGATGATATACCCACACGTTTACTTAAGGGTTTGTTTAAACCTCTTTTTGTTCTTGCAGCCGCTTATGATGCTTGGGCAAGTAAAAGTAATGCGGGTACTTCTCGTAAGGTACTTGATTATGATAAAGCTCGGGAAAAACAAATGGGCTATCAGGCCACAAACCGTCCTGTGAGTTTAAAAGGCAGAGAAACCCCATCGCAAAACTGGCAAACTCAGGATGCTATCCGCCGTATCGGGCGCTTCAAAGAAAAACATTTGGCTGGTGTTATTTGGAATAAAGGCATCGCCCAGAAAAAAGCCTATGAACTCACTACACTACAAAATGATTTAAGGAAAGGGGTTGTAGATATTGGAAGTCGTCTCATAGAGGAAAAAAAGAAAGCCGTTTATCACAGCCACCGTTTCTTTAGTTATCAAGAAACACCCACTTGCACCGAGGATTTCCTAGAGAAATTGCCAGAACAAATTGCTTCACCAGCTGCGTAATGCTCAATGTAAGCAATAATGTCATTCTTGCGCAAGCGCACCGCTGTCCGGCTTTCGTCATCCCCGCCATTGCTGGCTTTACAACGTATGTAAATCCTTCATAATCCTTTAGCGGCGGGGATGACGATGACAACGATTGAGGAGAGGCTAAGAATTCGACTCCAATAAGCTTTTTAACCCAGCCAAATGCGATTTAGCCAACGCTTTTGACTTCGCTTCATCACGTTCGCCACCTTTACCAAACCACTCCAGACTATCCTGTGGTAATTCATCAAGGAAGCGGCTAGGCAGACTTTCTTGCAGTTCACCAGCCTTACGGCGTTGCCTTGCTAAGGTTAGACACAGTCCTTTTTGCGCTCGGGTAATGCCCACATAGGCCAACCGGCGTTCTTCTTCAATTTGGTCAGCATCGATGCTCACACGGTGAGGGAGGAGTTCTTCTTCCATACCAATGAGATAAACATAAGGGAATTCCAGCCCCTTGGATGCATGTAATGTCATTAATTGCAGTGTCTCGCTATCGTTTTCCTCGACTTGTTCTAAAATATCAATGAGAATCAATTTATTAACAACATCCGCTAACTGCTGACTAGCATCTTTATTAAGCAGACGAGCTATCCACTCCAATAATTCCCAAACATTATCCATACGTTTTTGCGCTTTTGCTGGAGAATCGCATTGCTCATAGATATAAGCTTCATAACCACTCTCTTCGATCATGTCCCGTAATACGTCAATAATCGCTTCTTGTTGCAGCCGTTCTCTAATACCCTCAAACCAATGCTTGAAATGTTGCAAAGCAGCTTGTGGTTTATCGGCAAGGTGAGCGCTCAATGCAAGATGATCGGCACAATGATAGAGGCTTTGCTCCTTCGTTTGTGCATAGTTACCTAACGCATCTAGACTTACCTCACCAATCCCACGCTTTGGTGTATTTATTACTCTGAGGAAAGCAGCATCATCGGCTTGATTACATAACAGTCTTAGATAGGCAAAAATATCTTTAACTTCCGCTCGCGCGAACCAGGATTGCCCCCCACTAATCCGATAGGTGATACCGTGATGCCGTAGAATTTTTTCAAATACACGTGATTGATGATTACCTCGATATAAAACGGCATAATCGCCATACTGTGTGCCATATCGCAATTTATGGCTAATTAAATCAGCAATAACTTGTTCAGCCTCGTCGTTCTCATCTCTACATACCAACACGCGCAATAATTCTCCATGGCCTAATTCGCTCCATAATTTTTTGTTAAACAGATGCGAGTTGTTGGCAATCAGATGATTGGCAACATGTAAAATTCGCCTGGTCGAACGGTAGTTCTGTTCCAACTTGATGATTTTTAACTGAGGGTAATCCTTTTGTAGCTGCGCCAGATTCTCCGGCCTCGCTCCACGCCAGGCATAGATCGATTGATCATCATCTCCTACCACGGTGAATTGTGCCCGCACCCCGGTTAACAATTTAACCAATAAGTATTGGCACGTATTGGAATCCTGATATTCATCAACGAGCAAGTGACGAATGTTATTCTGCCATCTATCCCGCACTTCCTCATTGTTCATCAAGAGAGTAACAGGTAAACGAATCAAATCATCAAAATCAACGGCATTATAGGCTTGCAAAGCCTGCTGATATTGCGGATAAATTCTTATGATTTCTTCATTTAGAGGCGCTTTTCCACGCAAAGCTGGCACATCGCCAGGGCTTAGCAATTCATTTTTCCAGCAAGAAATTTGCTGTTGAGCCTGTGCTAGATATTCTCGATCATTCGCCTTGTTGGCAGGAAAATAATTTCGCAAAAGTTGTAAACAATCCTCATTATCAAAGATGGAAAAACCCGCTTTCAATCCACAAAACGTCGCATGCTGTTTAAGAATACTGAGACCCAGGGTATGAAACGTTGAAACTTTCAGCCCGCGTCGAGCAGAACTGGGCAAAGCTTGTGCAATACGCCCTTGCATTTCATTTGCTGCTTTGTTGGTGAATGTAACCGCATAAACTGTGGATGCTGCGTAGCCACATGTTTCAATAAGATAAGCTATCTTTTGTGTAATGACCCGTGTCTTACCACTCCCAGCGCCTGCCAACACCAACAAAGGTCCATCAATATATTTTACTGCTGCCATTTGCTGTGGGTTCAACATGTTCGCATTCTCGCACAAAAAAGGCGCATTATCGCGTGGGAAAGGAAGGCGTGCAATTGTCTTTATGCTAGAATGAAGTCATTTAGATGGATGTAAAGGTTATAAATGAACGAGCCCGATTCCCTACAGCGTTTTATATTTGAACATGCCAATATTCGCGGAGAAATAGCGCATTTACAAGACACTTATAAAACAATCATGGAGCAGAGACCCTATCCTGCCATGGTAAAAAATTTATTAGGTGAAGCACTGATCTCTTGCTTGCTTTTGGCTGGGAGCATCAAATTTGAAGGGGATTTAAGTTTACAATTCCAAGGTGATAAACGCTTGCCATTATTAATTGTACAATGTGATCACCAGTTGCGCTTAAGAGCATTTGCCAAATATGAGGACGATTTGCAAGTGATCGAGTATGCTGAAGCCTTCTTAAAAGGTCAGATGGTTTTAACCATTAATCAGTATAGTCAAACCAATGCCTACCAAAGTATTGTTCCTATCCAATCCACTTCAATGAGTGAAAATTTAATGAATTATTTTGCTCAGTCAGAGCAAATTGCTAGTCGTGTCTGGTTAGCCGTTAACGAAGACAGGGCTGCAGGTATGCTCCTGCAACTCATGCCTGGTCAAGATACGCTGCAGCGCGAGCAATTTTGGGAGTATGCGGTACAACTCGGACAAACCGTTAGTGAACAAGAATTACTGAATCTGGATAACCACACCTTACTGTATCGTCTTTATCATGAAGCTGAACTCCGTCTTTTCGATAGCCGTAGCGCGCATTTTCAGTGCCGCTGTAGTGAAGAAAAAATGAAACAGGTTATAGGCATTTTAGGCGAAGAAGAGGCGCAAAAATTGTTGCAAGAAAGAGGACAAATTGAAGTAACTTGTGATTTTTGCAATAAGAAATATACTTTCGATCCCATTGATGTCACTATGCTTTTTCACAAACCACATTAGGGCCTCTTTCGAAAAAGGTCTATTAAAATAACCGTTTGGAGTGAGCTATGAAGTTCCTTCTTACTCAGTGGTATTTTACAAATACTAGCGTCTCAAGCCTTTGCTGTGAGTGAAACTGTTCTTAAAAATGTTTTGCTTGATGAGGAAATTAACGCCGTAATCACTTCTCATCCAAAGCTAAACCCCGATTTTTTTAAAAATCAAAAACTTGACCCTGTTTTGCGTGAAAAACTAAAAAAGCTCGGTATTATCTATTTTAACACCCACTCAAGAAACAATACCTTTTACAAAAGATGAACTACACCGCAACATTAAAATGTATCAGGATCGCTTTCAACGCTTGCAAGTAGACTATTATAAGAACCCGCAAAATTTCGACTGTCAGCAATTTGAAATACTGTCTCATGAGCTCAGGAACTGGATAACCAAAGGGTTAGAAGCAAAAAAAGAAGGAGTGGGTGTCTATAGGGAATCTAGGTTATCGCGTGATGCGCAAGTTAGGGTACCTAGAAGCGATTCATTCATTACAGAAGGAATGCGAAATGGAGCATGGTGCTGTTATCTTGCGAAGCGATCACACGGGAATATAAAGCCAGGTTCTCTACATTGATTTCATCAATCATCCATTATGCAACTGGCATAATATTTGGATTAAAAAACACTCCCGAACGGGTCTTCAGGATACTTATGCCTAGACTAATTGTCTTATTTGGTTTTTGGCTTTTTTCTACAGTTTTTGCCGCTAATGTGCACATTATTGCCGTAGGAGATATCTTATTGCATGGCAAACTACAGCAGAAGGGCTTGGAAAAGGGTTTCAGTACGGTATGGCTAGCCGTCATGCCACAATTATCTAAGGCAGATATTACTTATGGTAATTTGGAAGGCCCTGTTGCTGAAATGCTGAACAGACGCGGTAATGAGACCAGTGAACCCAAACAGGCCTACACTTCCTATCCAATGTTTAATTATCCACCTTCTTTGCTTAGCGCGCTAAAACTATCCGGTTTTGATGTACTTTCTACAGCAAACAATCACACACTTGACCGCTATGGCAAGGGCGTGGATAAAACGATCGCGGCGCTTCATGCTAATCAGATTGCGTTTACAGGCACTCGCCGCCAAAACAGCCAGGATGTCTGGTTTGCCGAAACAACCGTCAACAATGTGTCAATTGCCTGGCTAGCCTGCACTCAGGATACCAATGGTATCGCTGATACCCATCGACAAGTTCTGCTATGCTATCGTGATAAACAGCAAGTACTTAATCTCATTAGTGAACTCTCGCAGAAATACGATGCCGTGATTGTCACACCACATTGGGGTGTTGAGTACCAAGGGAAGCCGAATCGAGGTCAACAACAATTAGCTAAAGAATTTGCGGAAGCTGGTGCTCTGGCTATCTTAGGCTCGCATCCACATTGCATTCAGCCTTTTGCATGGCTAACGACCAAAACAGGCAAAAAAGTATTTGTGGCCTATTCTTTGGGGAATTTTATTTCAAACCAAGGTAGCCTAAAGAATCGCGCTAGTGGTCTACTGTCCTTATATTTACAAAAGCAAGATGGGGTCACGGTGATTCATAAGGTAAACTATCAACCCACCTATATGGAAAATCGCAATAGTAAAATGCATTTGCATCTCGTAACATCGAAAAAACATCCAGCTTATCAATGGGTAAAAACAATCGTCGGTGAGGATTATCTCTTCTTGGCAGAGGAAGAGACTAACCTTAAGCCAGTCTCTGCCTTATTGCAAAGATAAATTCCCATCGGAAATTAATAAACTATCAAGAGATGAAGTCTGTAAGAACTCACCCCGCATAGCCTGTAGAATTTGCTGCAAGGAGATAAATTGCTCGCTCAACTGAAAATATAAATCCGCAGTCTGATTTTCGTGCAACTCCCCGACAGTAAGATAGGCAGCCTGGCCTATATCAATAAAATAATCGAGGCTGACATGCCTTTTTTTTGCAATTCCGGGAAAAAGACCGCAAAAGAGTAAACTTTTATCACCCACATCTTTTAACAATTCAAGCCTTCGTCTTGAGTTACTCATGGATTCAAGGAAATCCAGGGCAATCACCGATTCAATTAATCTTGGTCCCTGCGAAAATCGCATCAATAAAAAGACAAGGTAACTTTCAGTGCTTTCATTGAGTAGTAAACGAGTAGATGCTTGAGCTTCATTAACAAGTGCGTGCCATTGGCTGATTTCGGTGGGATGTAAAATCAACTGCCTCATATTATCCCCCAACTTCCTTTTTTCCCCTCGTAACTGTAGTTTAGCAAACTACATACCAAAATGGGTTTGCATCAGTTACGCTGTTGAAATTTTCTCAAACAATCCGTAATCAATCTCTTCTTGTCTATCTTGGTTGGCAATCGGTAAAACAAAGCTTTTGATAAGGGCTTGCCAAAAGTCATAATATAAATGCTTTTGTAAGGGATGGTCGTCATCTACAGGGAAACAGGGGCCATGATTAGCTTCCAACAGCCATAATCGTTGATTTTTATCCACAATAAAATCAAAACCAAATAGGGCTATAGCGCGTTGTGCATCACAGATAAACGCCTGTGAGTATTGTTGTTGTAAAGCCTTTAATACTGATGTAAGAATCGTCTTGATTTGTGGATAAAATAAATGAAAAAAATCAAACCGATCTGTTGGTATTTGCACCACATTCGCTTCCTCTTCATGCAAATGCTCATTGGTTAAATGAGGACGAAGATCCGAAAATTCCCATGGCATATAAGAATGCAAAGCCACATTGAAGTAACCGAGAGGATAAAGATAGCAACCGCCATAGTTGGTCAGGATGACAAACATACGAATGCTGTATTTATGACCATTCGGAGGCTTTAACAAATGGGGTTCGGTAATATATTGTTGCAATACATGCTCCCCTCCCAGCCTCTGCGAGCTAAGAAAATGAGCCTCCAAATCACTGAGACGTTCAAAAATCTTTATTTCTCGACCATTGTTAAGCAAAGCAGGTTTTAGGATCCAAACTAAATTATCGATTTTATCGAAATATTGCTCCGTCTGCAGATAATAGCTATCAGCCATATGACCTAATACCTCCGGCCAATTCGAGTCATTAATCCCATAAGTAACTGGCATGACAGAGGGACAATATTGTTCAATCAATTGCGCCAACAGGTGCTTAAACTCCAAACATTGCGCTGCAGGTAAATGGAATTGAAGGTTTTTATCACTAAAATCCGCTCGCCAGTTAAAAGCAGAAGAACGCCATCCCTGCTCTTGTAAATAGCGATGCAAATTATAATGGGTTGGTGATTCTCCGGATTTTAGGGCATAACATTTACTGCGGTGCTTTAGTAGGGATTTCAGCATTTTCCAGACGATATTTACGATAGTTCAATAAAGTTAATGATAGTACACCGGATACTAAACCCCAAAATGCCGCACCAATGCCAAAAAGAGAAATGCCAGAAGCCGAGACAAGAAAAGCAATTAACGCCCCCTCTCGTTGATTCTCGTCATCGATCGCAGCCTTTAAGCTACTCGCTATTGGGCTTAACAATGCCAAGCCCGCCAGAGCCAAAATCAATTCTTTAGGAAAAGCAGCGAATAAGGCTACCACTGTTGCACCACAAAGACCTGTAAAAAGATAAAAAATACCAGCAAAAATCACTGCACGATAGCGATTACCGGGCTCAGGATCAGCTTCAGGTCCTGTACAAATTGCTGCAGAGATCGCCGCTAAATTAAGCGTATAAGCACCCCAGGGAGCAAGGATAAAGTTAACAAAACCTGTCCAACTGATTAACGAGGAAATAGGTGGTCTGTAACCTGCGGCATGGAGTACTGCCACACCAGGAATGTTCTGCGAGGTCATGGTTACAATAAATAGAGGAATGCCAATGCTTGCCAATACAGACCAAGAGAATACCGGCATAGTAAAAACAGGTTGTGATAGTGCGAAATGAAAATGTTCAAAATGAAATAAACCCTGAACTTCCGCGACCAAACCTCCCAGTAACAATATAACAAGAATAACATAACGAGGGAAAAACCGCTTGCCAAATAAATAGGCAACAAACATCAGACAAACAAGAAAGAATTGATCTTGCATGGCGACAAACACGTTCATCCCAAAATGCAACAGAATGCCCGCCAGGATCCCTGAAGTGAGAGAGCGAGGAATTCGATTCATCACTTTTTCAAACCAACCTGTCAGGCCAGATAAAAGAATTAACAAAGCAGAGAAAATAAAAGCGCCAATGGCTTCTGCTAATGTAATACCTGAGTGACTAGTAGTAGCCAATAGAGCAGCCCCAGGAGTCGACCAAGCGGTTAAGATGGGCATGCGATAATACCAAGAGAGCCCAATACAAGTCACTGCCGTACCAATCCCGAGAGCCAATAACCAGGAGCTAACCTCGGCAGAATTAGCTCCTGTAGCTGCTGCTGCTTGAAAGACTATGACTGCTGTACTGGTAAAACCTACCATAACAGCCACAAACCCTGCTGTCACATTCGAAAAAGAGACGTTTTTAAACATAGAAATAGCCATTATTTTATCAATCAAAAGAATCTTGCTAAGCTTAATACAACTAATATGCGTTATAACGCACACTATACCATCGTGCGCTATAACGCACAACCTTATTTTGGAGTTCCAATGGATACTATGTCCACACATATTGCAAATACTTTAAAAAGTTTACGCCAACAGCGAGGTTGGAGTCTTGATAAAACGGCCCAAGAAACTGGGGTCAGCAAAGCGATGCTTGGTCAAATTGAAAGACAGGAATCTAGTCCTACAGTAGCTACGTTGTGGAAAATTGCCACTGGATTTCATGTTTCATTTTCCTCGCTCTTGGAAGAATCCAAAGTCATCTCTCAAGGTCTTATTTATCGTTCTCTCCCTCCCCAAGAACTATTCACTCAGGAAAAAATTCGTATTAGGACCTTATTTCCCTTTGATGAAGAGTTACAGTGTGAACTATTTGTGATTGAATTACTCCCTGGTTGCGAGCAATTATCTACACCGCATGAGACAGGAGTGGTTGAACATGTGATTGTCACTGAGGGCAAAATGGAGGTTCTCGCTAATCAGCGTTGGCAACCTCTAAGTCAGGGGGAGGGTCTACGATTTGGTGCTGATCAAATGCATGGTTATCGTAATAAAAGCGACCATAGTGCCTGCTTTCATAACATTATTCATTATCCTCTTAAAACATAGATCGCCTGTTTTACGATGTGGTAAGACCATACTTATTTGCTTCATGGTGTTGCAACGCACAATCTGGTCGACAGTGTTCTTTATAAAGCGTGTATGCCCGATAAAAAACCGGGTTATTTAAGTGCTTATGAAAATAAGCAATTGCATCCTCGTCCTTATAACTAACCGACAAATCCAACCAATCAAAACCTGCAAACCAATCCATCTTTAATGTTACCCCAGTAAAATCAACGTCCAGATCGGGATCCATTTCTTTTTTTAATTGTTCCATGTCGGTAAAGGAGATAAGCGCGAGCTCAAATTGTGCCCCACTATATCGTTGACGTCCTGGTGAAATCTCACGTATGCGCCTGGCATCTGCTAAAACATCTTCCATGTAATCCACAAAAGAAATACGACGCTTAGCCTTTTTAAAAATTGATCGTTTCATGTTAATCCTCTTTTTGAGTAATTATCTCCCAATTTCGCAAGCAGATACAAATTTTTATCAACGCTTATAACGGGACTTCACATCCTCACAGACTACTTTCCTTCAGTGTTTCATCGTTATATCCTGTATTACGTCTAACGAAGTAATCAAAATTCATTGAGGACCATCTCAAGGATTGCAAACCAAGAAGGTATGAATGCATGACGGGTTTCCACACGACGGACGACTTCACTAAGGATGCTACTCCCGCTTTTGCTAATACGAAGATGTTGGCTTTGGCCGCTATTGGTGGATTGGGGATGGGTGCCGCTGTAGCTGGCATTCGTCTAAGTGTAGGCTTTATGCAAACCTTGCTTTTTGGCAGAGATGTTAATTTGTATAGCCCAGCAGGTGTCCCTACTTGGCGTATCATGTTGGTTACACTTATTGGCGGGTTAATTCTCGGTTTATTTTTAAAATTAGCTGGCAGACTTGGTCATCTGACCATCGTGGACCCTGTGGAGGCGAACGCTTTAGAAGGCGGTAAAATGTCTCTCGTGGATAGTTTGATTTTGGTAGGATTATCCATTGTTTCTATTACGATTGGAGGTTCTGTTGGTTTTGAAGCAGCGATGACCCAACTTGGCGCAGGTATCTTGAGCTTTATAGGACAGCGTTTGCAACTTGAACGTCGTGAACTGAGGATCCTCGTTGCCTGTGGAACAGGAGCTGGTCTTACCGCTATTTTTGGTGCTCCTCTTGGTGGTACCTTTTATGCCCTTGAGTTGGTGGTTGGGGGGTATGCTATGCGAGCACTATTACCAACATTATTAGCAAGTGCAATGAGTAGCCATGTCATTTATATGGTCATCGGTTATCAACCTATTTTTCTTGCCTCTGACATAGGTCCTCCTGCCCTCTGGCATTTCCCTTTGGCCATTGTCACCGGCATAACTGCTGCTTTAATTGGCATAATGGTAATGCGTGGTACCACTCGATTTGAACGATCTTTAAACTATGCACATGTCTCCGTCATGGCTAAGCCTATCGTTGGTGGTCTTATTCTTGGTTTAATTTCCTTGAAAGTACCAGAGGTTATGGGGCCTGGGCATAATAGTATTAATGAAATTCTAGCTGGCCACAATTCATTTGTAATTATCGCCATCATCCTCTTCGCTAAAATAGCCGCCTCAATCGCCTGCGTTGGTTCGGGATTTAGGGGAGGTCTATTCTCTGCTTCCTTACTCCTTGGAGCGGCTTTAGGTTATCTTGTTCATGGGCTTTTCATTGTCCCACTTTTAGGCCCAGGCATTCCATTTGACCTCGCCGTGGTAGCAGGCATGGCAGGTGTTGCGACATCCATCATTGGCACGCCCATTGCGATTGTTTTGCTTGTCATTGAGACCGCTGGCTTACAAACGGGAGTGGTTACCACAGCAATTACTGTCATTATTGCTAGTCATTTGACACGTTATTGGTTTGGCTATTCTTTCTCAACCTGGCGATTTCATATTCGCGGCAATGATCTCTTTGGCCCGAGAGACATCGGCCGATTAAGGGAACTCACTTTCAATGATTTACCTCTAAATAATCCACCACGTGTCCTGATCGACACCTCAATCTCTAGCGCTGTAAAGAAAACCAGTGAAACCGATTTAAACATGATCGCAGTGGAAGAGAAGAACGGCCGTTTTGTTGGTTTAGTAACGGATCATGAGCTTTTAGACGTCTTGGCAACACCCACAATGCCCTTAGCCTTATGCAACTTAGCTAAAAAGCCCGCATTTTGCGTTTATGTTACTGAACCATTAATGAAATATATTGAAAAAATTGGCGAAAGTTCTGCCGGGGAAATAGCTGTCCTGGATGCAAATGATCGTTTAATTGGATTAGCCTCTGAAGCCGCAGTATTGCACCGTTATTTAACAGAGATCCTCGCAGCCGATCGCGATGACGCCATTCAAATTATCAACATATAAAGATAGAACTCTTTCACCGGAAAACCTACACCTTCAATCGCCGCCGGAGCTCATTTAATCATACATCGGCCTAGCCCAAGGATCATCATAGCAAGTAATCGGTTCAGGTTTAGGACTTATGAAGGTCATGTTTTTTGTATAATAATGCATGTTAAATACATCTTCTGCTATGGAAATTGCCAGATC
Source organism: Legionella lansingensis (assembly GCF_900187355.1). Classification (NCBI taxonomy): domain Bacteria; kingdom Pseudomonadati; phylum Pseudomonadota; class Gammaproteobacteria; order Legionellales; family Legionellaceae; genus Legionella; species Legionella lansingensis. Next base: position 2,785,730 of record NZ_LT906451.1, read on the forward strand.
TCTCATAGTACTAGATTTTCCAAAAAATTGATTCATGGTTGATATATCACGCAATCCCCGTTGTTGCGCGACAAAATAGGTCATAAATTCAGGGTGAGTTTGCGCTAGTTCCTCTGGGGTTTTATTAAACGGATTGTTATCACCTCCATGCCGATCATAAAATTGCAAATAGGCATTAACATGATTGCGTAAAGCAGTCTTCTCTTCCTGTTCATTTATTGCGTTATTGTATTTTCTTCGTAAAAGAGAAATATATTGCAGAAAGATTTCTCTAAATTCTTCCTTTGCTTCCAGATTATCAGCCTTCAAAGGAAGATAGAAGGGATTATTTATTTCCTTACCAGCTACAGTGATGCTTCTAATGCAACAATGTAAAATTGCCAAGGCAGCATGCTCTACTTCACGCTGCATTCGTGCTGGAAAAGTTAACTGATTACTCTCATAAGTTTTATGTACATCAATAATGAAATCTCTAAATAAGGCAACATCAACGGTGATGAAACTTTCTTTGCTGCTCATTCCTTGCGCCACTTTTTGATTTTCTGACATACCAACCAGATGATAATCATTGGAATAATTCGTTGTTTTATGCAGTCTTACATCTTCCATTGTAATCGTTTCAGGGAAACATCTTCCAAAAATCCCTACAATAATGGTTGGGAAATCAAATAGAATGTCAGAAACTTCATCAAAGCCACGATAAAGCTCGGTAATATTTTCAGGGGTTGTGACAATATTTCTAAACATAATTACTGGGGACTCGGAAAAGGCACTGTTACCTGATACTCGTTTTTCTGAAGGAGCAAATAAAGGACGAAACATGATATAACCCAATATGATTTTTTAAAGTCAAATTTAACATAAATGTGTCATTTTTTTCAAATATTTTTCACTTACCTCCAATTTTCATAACGGCACTTGTCAACTAAACAGTTGCAAATTGAAGTCAGACTGTGTATAAAGGATCTTGTTTGTAATATAAGAACTCAAAAAGATTAATGAAAGCAGCCGCTAGTAATAAACATTCATCTTCCTTATTTCTAGGCTTTGACCGTCTAGCTTCAGGTCTCATTCTTATTGTTGTCAGCGTCTTCGTGGTCAATGTGGCCTTCGTGGCCATCTAACTCTTACCTCACAATTTTTCCAAATCCACCATTACAGACCCAGGAATAGACCATGCAACAATACAAATCCATTTTTATTTACGGCTTCGCTATTTTTGCGATGTTTTTTGGTTCAGGAAATTTAGTTTTCCCTTTGCAGATTGGAAAAGCAGCTGGCGATAGCTGGTTGATCGGATTTATCGGTCTTTTACTTACAGGTATATTCTTGCCTTTGACCGGTTTGTTCGTTATCAAACTGTATCAGGGCAATTATCGCGCTTTCTTTGGAGAGGCTGGCAAGGTTGCATCGTTTTTATTGCCCCTTTTTATGCTTTCTCTATTAGGCTCCTTTGGTGTTGTTCCTCGTTGTATTACTGTAGCTTATGGTAGCTTTGCTTATTTGTTACCCCAAATCAAGCTCATTCACTTTAGCACTCTTTTCTGCGCCATCACGTTTTTCTTTTGCCTGAATGATAGAGTCATGATCAAGCTTTTAGGTAAGTGGATGAGTCCTATTTTGCTTGTAACGCTTATCATTTTGATTGTCATTGCAGCGATTAAAGCACCACATACGCTTGTACATACCCATACTGATAAGGCTTTTACCTATGGCTTTATCACAGGTTATCAAACCATGGATCTCTTTGCCGCCTTCTTCTTTTCCGCTCTCATTTTTACGCAAATACAACAGTCTTTACCCAATTCCAATCCGCGCGAAGTTCTGGTTTTTGCGCTAAAATCCAGTGTTCTTGGGGCTTCTTTGTTAGCTCTCATCTATCTAGGATTTGTTTTTCTTGGCTCTCATTATTCATCGTTAATTAGTGTGCGTGCACCGGAGCTCATGCTACCTGCCATTGCCAAAGTGGCCATGGGTCATTCAGCCACACTCTTTATAGGTATCGCGATGTTTCTCTCTTGCTTGACCACGGCTGTTGCCTTGAACAATCTTTATGCACGCTATCTTTGTTCGACCTTAAAAATAAAAGATGACAAATTTTATTTAGTTTTATTGTTTACAACTTGCTTATCTTTTATCATTTCTTTATTGGATTTTAAGGGCATCGCCGCTTTCATTGCCCCAATCCTTGAGTTGACCTATCCAGGGATCATTGCGTTAACGATAATGGCAATCGTCATTAAGGGACGACAACCATTTAAAAAGGCAGTGTTTTATGTTATGACAGTACTCATGTGCCTACCTCTCGCAATGCATTAGGTTTATTACAATAAGGAGATTGCTATGGCTTTGTTTTTTGCAAGAGATTTTGCTAAAGAATTCGACTCTCTGACCCCTCAATTGGCCGCATTAAAGGAACGCTTCAATGTGGCAGCACAAACCCAACGAGAACAAGAGCACGAGCAACAAGCAAAGGCTTTCAGTGATGCAGCAAACGATATTGATACCATTATTAGTAATTATCGGAGGTATTTAATTAATAGTGGTAGCTCCTTCCGCAAAGAAAGCCTGCTTAAAGAATACGAAGAACTTATCCAGTGTCTGCAAAATGTCGCTGACAATCCTCGAGAGTATAATGCTTCTGATCTTATTGAAAGAATAACCCTAGATAACCAATACTTGCCCTGTGATGAAATTGCCACTCGTATTTTTAATGCTCTTACTGCTTTATTTTGGCTGGGGGTGGCCGTGGTAGGCTCTATAGCAGGGATTCTCTCACTGTCAACAGTTCCAGCAGATACAATAGGGGGGGTAGTTGCTACCGGAATTTGTGTAGGTCTCGTGACGTACGCTTCTATTGAAATGATTGATAATCTTTGCCAAGTATTCGAACCTCATCATACGTTTACCAATACGAGAGAAATAAACGACAATGAATTAACTTTATTGGGGCATGTACATGAGGCCTATGGTATTGCACCAACGATGTGATCAGTTGAGAGCACGCTGCCGCGATTCCGAATCCCCGCGGCATCGACCGCGAGGTCCATCATGTCAGTCTGGACATGGATACCGCGGTCAAGCCGCGGTAATTCGAGCAGAAAAAATCCTTACCATAATGGCAGTAACCCCCGAGGCCCCCGTTCTGCTTAGCTCTGAATAGGAATTCATCACCAATCAAGGTATAATGGTGCATCCATAACATAGATTTAACTTCACTCTCTGAAGCGATATAGCTCCTGCTTCACGCCCAAGATAGGTCCTTTTATGATTGAAAAAATTCGTAATATTGCCATTATCGCTCATGTCGATCATGGTAAAACCACTTTAGTTGATAAGTTATTGCAGCAAACTGGCACGTTAAGTGAACGTGCGCCAAAAGTAGAACGCGTGATGGATTCTAACGCGCTAGAGAAAGAACGAGGAATCACCATTCTTGCCAAAAACACTTGTGTACATTGGCATGGGTATCAAATCAATATCGTTGATACCCCAGGGCATGCTGATTTTGGTGGCGAAGTTGAGCGTATCTTATCCATGGTCGATAGCGTACTACTCTTGGTAGATGCTGTTGATGGCCCCATGCCGCAGACCCGTTTTGTTACACAAAAAGCCTTTGCCCGCGGCCTAAACCCTATCGTTGTTATCAATAAAATTGATAGACCTGGTGCTAGAGCGCATTGGGTAATGGATCAAGTCTTTGATTTATTTGATAATTTAGGAGCAACAGACGAGCAGCTTGATTTTCCTGTTGTGTATACATCTGCTTTACAGGGTTATGCCAAGCTTGATTTGGACGATGAAGCACATGACATGGCTCCTTTATTACAAACCATTGTTGACAGAGTGGCACCACCTCCTGTCGATGAGGAAGGTCCGTTTCAAATGCAAATCAGTTCTTTGGATTATTCTTCCTATGTTGGGACGATTGGCATTGGTCGTGTCACCAGAGGACATATTAAAGCTAAATCTGCGGTCAAGATTATTGACAAAGAAGGCAATGTTCGCAGTGGTCGTTTATTGCAATTACTTGGCTTTAGAGGTTTAGAGCGGGTAGAGGTTGAAGAAGCCAGAGCCGGTGACATTATTGCCATCACTGGCATTGAGCAACTTAATATTTCCGATACCTTATGTGACCCTAATCATGTGGAAGGCTTACCACCATTAATGGTGGATGAACCGACCATCAGCATGATTTTCCAAGTCAATGACTCCCCTTTTGCAGGTCAAGAGGGAAAATTTGTGACTAGCCGAAAAGTTCGCGAACGTTTACAAACTGAATTATTGCATAATGTGGCGCTGCGCGTAGAAGACACTGAGGATCCTGATAAGTTTAGAGTGTCTGGTCGCGGAGAATTACACTTATCCATTTTAATCGAAAATATGCGCCGAGAAGGCTATGAACTTGCTATCTGCAAGCCAGAAGTCATCTTAAAAGAAGAGAGTGGTGAACAACAGGAACCCTATGAACGGTTAACTGTCGATGTTGAGGAGAATCATCAGGGCACGATTATGGAAAAATTAGGTGAGCGGCGTGGTGAGTTACAAAACATGTTGCCTGATGGTAAAGGCCGGGTCCGCCTCGACTACGTTATTCCTACCCGTGGTTTGATAGGTTTTCACACTGAATTTTTATCCAGCACATCTGGTACTGGCTTGATGTATCATGTCTATGACCATTATGGTCCTGCAATTCGTGGTCGCATTGGCAAGAGAAACAATGGGGTTCTGATAGCCAATTGTCAGGGTGCAGCACGAGCTTTTGCCTTATTTAACTTACAGGAACGTGGTCGTTTATTTATTGAACCACAAACCGTTTGTTATGAAGGAATGATTGTTGGTATTCATGCTCGTGACAATGACCTGGTGGTCAATGTCACCAAGGAAAAGCAATTAACCAATATTCGTGCAGCCGGCAGCGACGAAAATATTTTGCTAACACCACCGATTAAATTATCTTTGGAGCAAGCATTGGAGTTCATTGACGATGATGAGCTTGTTGAGGTCACGCCACAATCCATTCGTTTACGCAAGAAAGCGTTAAAAGAGCATGAGCGGAAGCGCGCCTCGAAGATTAGCGATGATTGACATATGAGAATGTTATAGAATAGGTTCGGGTAGGGCACACTATCACTAAGTTAAGGATTTTTTCGAATTACCGCGGCTTGACCGCGGTATCCATTCCAGACTGACATGATGGACCCCCGCGGTCGATACCGCGGAGATTCGAAATCGCTTAACTTAATGGTGGTGAGAGCAGAGCACGAAGTTAACTCACTAATCACACATCATGAAGCAAAAATTTAAACGAGTTATTTTGTATGCACGACAACATCGAGCTAATCAGGGTGTAAGCGAAAGCTTGCACCGCTTGGTTGATTTTCTGCAGCATGAACAAGTAGATACCTATTTAGACATAGACACAGCAACCTATTTCGACGTAAAACTACCCATATTAGAACGAAATCTCATGGGTAAAAAGCAGGATTTGATTGTCGTGGTAGGCGGCGATGGCAGTTTGCTTTCGGCGGCACGCATGGCTATCAAGGTGAATGTTCCTGTCATTGGTATCAATAGAGGCCGGCTTGGCTTTTTAACGGATATTTCGCCGAATAATATTGAGCATCATCTCGGTGCTGTTTTAGCCGGTAAATATGAAGAAGAGCACCGCTTCTTACTACACACTTGCATCCATGATGGGGAAACCATTTATTTTCAAGGCGATGCCCTTAACGATGTCGTGTTAAGTCGTGGCAATGAAACCCATTTGATTGAATTTGATGTTTTCATCAATCAGCGCTTCGTCAGTCGTTACCGCTCCGATGGCATGATCTTATCAACACCAACCGGATCGACAGCTTATGCATTGTCTGCGGGGGGCCCAATCATGCACCCGCAGTTAAATGCCATTGTTTTAGTGCCTATGTTCTCCCATAGTTTGAGTTCGCGCCCTTTCGTGGTTGACGGTGAGGTAAAAATTGATCTGAAAATCAGTGAACGTAATGAAAATGATCTAAATATCAGTTGTGATGGGCATGAGTCACGGCTAGTTAAACCAGGACAACTGGTTTCTATTGAAAAAAACACGCAACAACTGCGTCTATTACATCCTATTGATTACCATTATTATGATACATTACGGATTAAACTTGGCTGGGAATCCAAACATCAAGGATAAACATGCTCACTACCTTGCGCATTGAAAATTTTGCCATCGTCAAGCATTTAGAACTTGATTTTTCCGGGGGAATGACTGCTTTCACAGGAGAAACCGGGGCGGGCAAATCAATTATGATCGATGCCCTTATGCTAGCTCTAGGTGAACGAGCCGATGCTTCAGTCATTCGCGCAGGTGAAGAAAAATGCGATATTAGTGCTGGCTTCCAAGTTGAGAAAGATTCTGAACCAGCACAATGGCTTCTTGACAACGACTTGCACGTCGAGGATGGCAATGTCATCTTACGCCGTGTCCTTTACATTGAGGGACGCTCTAAATCTTATATCAACGGCCACCCTTTTCCACTGCAGAAGGTTAAGGAATTAAGTGAGATGCTCGTCCATATTCATGGTCAGCATCAACACCAAACGTTAATGCAACATGCCACACATAGAGAGCAACTCGACCGCTACGCAGGCCATTTTGAATTTCGTCATGAGATTCAACAACAGTATAGGAAATGCCAGCAGATAAAACAGGAACTTGAACTGTTCCATGTTCAAGAGAACCACTCCGATAAGGTTGATCTATTACAATTCCAAATCGATGAATTACTAGCAGTGAATCTTCAAGATGGTGAAGTGGAAACACTACACGATGAGCACCAATTACTGCATCATGCCCAGGATTATTTGCAACATGCGCAACAAATTACTCATCTGTTAAATGACGATGATGAATTTAACATCTGTTACGGTCTCAATCAGATTCTGCAACGCTTACAAGCACTCCCCCAGGATCATGCAAGCATCAAAAATAGCAAGGAATTGATTAACAATGCGCTTATCCAGTGCGAAGAGGCCATGGATGAAGTAAAACAATTTTCAGAACAAGTGCAATTAGACCCCGAGCGCTTGCAAGAAGTTGAAGCACGAATGAGCATGCTACATCAACTGGCGCGCAAATATCATGTTGATGCCAAACTTTTGCCAGCCTACCTGGAAAAGCTGCAAGCAGAATTGGAACAATTAAAACATTCTGAAGATCGCATCGAGGAACTTAAGAAAGAATATCAAATTCAGGTCAAACACTTTGGAGTACTCGCTGAAAAACTACGAGCTTCTCGGCAATTACACGCTACAAAATTAGCCGCGGAAATCACAGCCATTATTCAACAACTCGGGATGCCGAAGGGGCGTGTAGAAATTGAGATCACCGCTCTTGAAAAAATGCATCCCCATGGTCTAGACAAGATAGAATACAAAGTTTGCACCAACCCTGGACTAGAACCAGACAGTTTGATAAAAATTGTCTCTGGCGGTGAACTCTCAAGAATAAGTCTTGCTATTCAAATGATCACCGCACAGCAGGGCACCACTCCTACACTCCTTTTTGATGAAGTGGATGTAGGGATAGGAGGAGCGACAGCTGCGCTTGTTGGACAGCTACTTCGTAAGTTAGGTAATCGCCTGCAGGTTTTCTGCGTTACGCATCAACCACAGGTTGCGTCCTGCGCTCATCATCATTTTGTTGTCGAGAAACACAGTGATAATTACCAAACTTACTCGCGTATCATTGGCTTGAGAGCTGAGGAAAAAATCACTGAAATAGCGCGCATGTTAGGGGGTTTAACAATCACCGAACAAACGCGCTCACATGCAAAAGAGTTGTTGGAACAAAGCAACTAGGGCCCCTAGACAACGTCATTATTCTCAAAAGGGCCCCTATAATAAATTCTTAAAGCCAGGACAACCATCACGGCATTATAAACAATGTTAATGCCAACATAGCAAATGATTGCCCCCACTAAGTTTAGCCAGGGAATGAGGATAAGACAGGCAACAATTTGGAATAGCAAAAGTGATATCGCTAACTTGGCGCCTACCTCACTGCCCCGTTGCGAATATTGGATCATCTTGGATAAAGGCATGGACATAGCAAACGTTAGAACATTGATTAGACAGATATAGGTATACGGAAGAGCATCAATAAAATTTGACTTGTACAATAATAGAATTTGTTTAGCAAAAATACCTATAATCAATACAATGAAACAAGCAACACCTACGCAAATCAATAAGTATTTTTTCATGGTTTGTAATAATTTTTCCCTACCTTGAGCAAAAGCAGCAGAGATGTCTGGTCCGATTAAAATACCAATGGGGCTAATCGCAATGAAGGCCAAAGAAATAATAGATACCACAGCTGAAAATAAGCCTACCACATGATCACCATGCCCTAACAATTCAATGACCATTAGAGGGATAGCAGTAAAGATATATTTATTTAAATTTTGCAAAGTATAGCCATAGATTTTTTCCTTCCACAGGTCCACAGTGCTTCCTGGCATCGCAGTGGCGCTTAGGTTTAAATATACCTGAAGTTTTGTTTTTTGTTGGATAACCAGCATTATGAGCAACAAAATGATGTAGCTTAAGATGAAGGCAATTAACATAATATGAGGAAAATAGACGGGATCGTCATGAAACAACACAGCATAGAGGTAAAAATAAGCAAACAAACTCAATAGAAAATAAAAAATGGTCTGCATTAAGCTTAAGAGGACAGCGGTTCGCATGTAATCTACAGCACGCAAAAACTGTAGGTAGATATAATAAAGAGAAATGGCTATAGCCCCCCAAAGAAACAATGCTAAAGGGTGACTGATCTCAAAAAGCCGCAAATCTTCCAGAGCAAAACTTAAGGCGATGATGGCCAGACTCAACAATATACCACTCAAAAGCAGAGTAAGATAAATGGGTTTCAGAAAATCTTTGACGGATACGGTTAGAGCAACAATTTCATCGTATTGTTTCTTAACATAAAATTTGGGGACGTAATAAGCTAAAATCGAATCAATACCAAACGTCATCACTGTGGCGATTAAGAACAAAGCATTGGTTGCAACAGTAAAATCACCAAATAATGTCTCACCCGCATTCCTTGCCACGAGCATATTAATGAAAAAAAGCATAAGTTGATCAGCGATGATGATCAGCAGATTAAATGCAAAATCCATATGAAGCAGATACTGATTAAGTTAAGAATATAACTATACCTAATCAAAGGTTTCTCTACTAGAGAAGTAAAGAATATCTCCTGTACTTTACCACTTCATCTATTATGTGCTCATCTAATTAGTCGTGTCGCAAAATTAAATTTGACACACTTATCGTCACCCTCCGCGAAAGCGGAGGGTCCAGAAGAGCCTTGCCAATGCTCCCCAGCTTTCGCGGAGGATGACGTAATTACAAAGAAGGTGTATTTCAGTCATTTCGCGACAGCGACTAATTATTGCAAATAGACTTATACTTAAAAGACTAGCGATTTAAAAAGGAATAATAATGGTAGGACTTATACAAAAAATTTTATTTGCCATGATCAAGGACATAAAAGGAGAAGAAGGTGTAAAAAAATTAAAACAGTTAGCCCGTATTCCTTTAGATAAATCCTTCCAGATGAATCTCGTATATTCGGATGAAGAATGGCAGCGATTGTATGCAGCAGCCCATGAATTATTACAATTGAACGAAGAAGAGGTAGTAACAGCTTATGCTGATTATTTTGGCAAGGATGCAATCCAAAGGTTCCCAACCTGGTTCCAGATGTCCAATAATTCTTATGAGTTTCTATCCATACAACCCGTCATTCATAATTGCTTTGCAACCAGTAATGCCGACGCCAGCACACGGCAAGCGATCAATGACAAATTTAGAGTGGAAAAATCGCCTAAAAAACTAATCACCCATTATCGCTCACCCAACAAATTATGTAGTTTATACAAAGCATTAGCCAATTGGGTAATCAACTATTATCACGATGAAGCCCAAATAGAAGAAAAAAAATGTCTAAAATTAGGAGATGATGAGTGTGAAATCCACGTGCAGTGGACCAAATTGAGGAACTGGCATGCCCTATAAAACCCTATCTCAAATACAAAAAAGCATTGAAGCGATGGCTGATGAACTGTGCTTAGCTGTAAAGGGTGATTTCGATTTTACCATCAAGGTCGATACTCAAAATGAAAGCATGCAAAAGCTAACCATGCTGGTTAACTTTGTTCTTGATACAGCCCGCCGCTCTTTGCTAGAAGTACGCCAGAAAAATGCTCGTTTATTAGAACTTGATCAACTCAAGTCTGATTTTATATCCACGATCAGTCATGAGCTACGCACGCCTTTAACTCTTATACTGGGTCCACTAAAAACCATTTTAGCCAATAATGCTGATGAACTTCCTCAGCACGTCGAAGAAAATTTAGAACGCATGCAAAGAAATGCCGCGAGGCTTTACATACTGGTTAACAATATTCTTGATTTTTCTAAACTTGAAGCAGGCAAATTTACACGCCACGAAGAACCCTTGGATTTAAATGCTCTTGTTTCCCAATTAGTCAACGATACTCAAGATTTGGCGTGTGAACATAAAATCAAGCTGCAATTCAAACCTGCTAAGAAATTAAAAAATATCCTCCTTGATGGGGAAAAGCTGGAGAAAATTATCTTTAACTTACTATCAAACGCTCTAAAATTTACCCCCGCCGAAGGGACGGTGACAGTGGAATTAACCGAGTTGCCTAATACAATTTCATTACGAGTCTCAGACACAGGTCCTGGTATTCCCGAAGAGCAACTCCCTCTCATCTTTCAACGCTTTCATCAAGTTGACTCGTCTACTACAAGGGCTTATGAGGGCACAGGCATCGGATTGACCGTGGTCAAACAATTCCTGGATTTAATGCAAGGAGAGATTTCTGTAAAAAGTGAGCTCAATAAAGGTACCTCATTTACTGTCAGCTTGCCTAAACGTTTTGCTTCGACGCCATTTGCAAAGAACAAGACGCCTAACACGCCAAGTTCGAGCCGAGAATACTTCAAGAAAGGATTGAGTCTTAATCATAGAAAAAAAATACCTCCAAAACAGCCGACCCAAGAAGTCTGTTTACCCAGGCTTGTTGTTGTTGATGACAATATTGACATGCAAGCCTATATCATTTCTCTACTTAAAGACAAATTTGAAGTTATTACAGCCGAGAATGGAAAACTTGCTCTAGCGGCCATTGAACAATATAAGCCTCATGTCATCATATCTGACATTATGATGCCACTCATAGATGGTTATGAGTTAACTAAAATCCTTAAAAACCGGGCTGAAACAGCTCATGTTCCGATTATTTTAATCACTGCTAAAGCAGGAGATGATGCTGTTGTGAGCAGTTTGGAGGTGGGGGCTGATGATTACTTGGCCAAGCCTTTTACACCTGAGGAACTCATCGCGCGTACTACCGCAGCCTACAAACACTACCAAGATTACTTACAAACCTGTGAGTTAAATTCCCAGTTGCTGAGCATCGCAAGACGTGCGGGGATGGCCGATCTAGCCACATCCATTCTTCATAATATTGGTAATGTACTCAACAGCGTTAATGTTTCTCTTGATATGATTAAAGAAAATACAAACCAACCCTACATCCATGATCTAACCACCGTCTCCACGATACTCAAAGATCATCAAGCGAACTTAGCTCACTTCCTAACTGAAGATATAAAAGGAAAAATGGTACCTGACTACCTTATGGCATTAATAAGAAAAATTAATCATCACTATGAGAACATCACCAAGGAAGTACGTTGCTTGCGAGAGCAAATTAACCATATTGCAGATGTGGTCGCTATGCAGGAAACGATGAGTGGCATATCAGGTGTCGTAGAAAAAATACTTCTCTCCGAAGCAATTGAAACCGCAATTACCATGTGCAAAGCCTCCTTAGATAAAAAAGACATCAACGTTCGATTAGAGATTAAAGATCCTGTCTTTATCACTACAGATAAAGCCAAATTACTACAAATCTTGATTAATTTGATTCAGAATGCAAATGACGCTCTATCTGGTCAACAAGCAACCTCCAAAGATAAATGGATTCGCTTCATTGTTGAAGAACAACCTCTAAACCAAGGCGTAACCATTACCGTTCAGGACAACGGCATCGGCATAAAAGAAGAACATCGAGATCAAATTTTTAGTTTTGGTTTTACTACTAAACCTTTTGGGCATGGTTTTGGGTTGCACGCTAGTGCCCTTGCAGCAAAAGAGTTAGGCGGAAGTTTGCAAATGAAGAGCCAAGGTAGAGGTTATGGTGCAGAATTTATTTTGACGTTGCCTTTGAAGCAAGCTAAGCGGAGATATGTTAATGAGAGCAGCTACGAAAAACGTGAAAATCCTCATTATTGATGATAATCCTGCAATTCATTCGGATTTTATTAAAATATTGACGACCAAAAACTCGTCAGATGATCTAGAATTGGCCAATTTTGAACAGAAAGTGCTAGGAAAAAAAAACCAAGAACCTACTCTACCAGCTTTTAGGCTTGTTACAGCAACACAAGGGCAAGAAGGGGTAGAGAAAATCTCACAAGCCGTACAAGAAAACGATCCTTACGCTCTAGCTTTCGTGGATATCAGAATGCCGCCTGGTTGGGATGGTATTGAGACAGCCAAAAAAATTTGGGAAATCGACCCTAATATTCAAATCGTCATTTGCACCGCTTACTCTGATTACAGTTGGGAAGAAACCATTCAACATTTAGGGCAAAGAGAAAATTTGCTAATACTCAAGAAACCTTTCGATAGCATTGCTGTAAGGCAACTATCCTGTGCTCTGACCAAAAAATGGCAGTTGTTGCAACAAAATCGAGAATATACCCAGCTGCTAGAGCAACAAGTTAAAGAGCGAACGCAATCTTTACAAGAATCACTTTCAGTGACCCGTGGAACACTTGAATCCTCAGCAGATGGCATTTTAGTTATGAACAATAATGAGGAAATCATTGATTTTAATGCAAATCTTGTGAATATGTTTAAGGTTCCAAATAGGCTTATGAATACACAAAAAGCCGGACTTGTTCTTGAATATATTGCGGAAAGGTTAGAAAAATCAGAACATTTTTTAAAATTAACTGAAAAAATGACTCATCTAAAAAATACGACAAAAACGACGACACTAAAGTGCAAGGACTCACGTATTCTTGATATTTACACACAACCTTACAAGCTTAACAAAAAAATTTGTGGCCGTATCTGGTGTTTCCGTGACATCACCAAGCGAGCATTATTAGAGGAGCAGCTGCAATATCAAGCAACCCATGATTCACTTACAGAATTACCCAATCGTGTTCTGTTAACCGACCGGTTAGCTCAATTAATCTCCCATGCAAAACGTAATAAGAGTAATTTTTGTGTTTTATTTTTAGATATCGATCGATTTAAATTAATTAACGACAGTTTTAGCCATACGGCTGGCGATAAACTATTAAAAGATGTTGTAGAACGCATTCGTCACGTTATGCGTGAAGAAGATACCTTAGCAAGGCTCGGGGGTGATGAATTTGTGGCCGTATTAAAGTCATTAAAAGATGAAACCCACGCAGGGAAAATAGCAAAAAAATTGCTGGCAGTGTTTACAGAGCCATTCAATGTTAGCTCTCATCAGATACTCATTACCGCCAGTGCGGGCATTGCCACGTTTCCTCATGATGGACAAACAATTAATGAGTTATTACGTAATGCTGATATTGCAATGTATCGTGCCAAAGAACAAGGAGGAAACCAATTTCAATTTTATACTTATAGTCTTGGTAAAAAGAGTGCTGCGCGCATGGAGTTGGAATCCGAATTGTATAAAGCCTTTGAGAATCAAGAATTTTTCTTGTGCTACCAACCTCAACTGGATGTCGCCACACAAAGGCTAATTTCAGTTGAAGCCCTAATTCGATGGCGTCACCCCACAAAAGGAATTATCCTTCCGATAAATTTTATGCCATTGGTGGAAGAAACAGGCCTCATCATCCCCATTGGTGAATGGGTACTAAGAGAGGCTTGCTCACAGAATAAGAAGTGGCAGGAACTCGGTCTACCTAAAATTCGTGTTGCAGTTAACATTGCATCAAAACAATTGAAGCAGCCTAATTTTACTAAATTTGTTCGCAATATATTGAAAGAAACCCATCTAGATCCTGAGTATCTTGAATTAGAGGTTACCGAAAAAGTTATTCTGCATAATACAGAAGCTGCTGCAATTTTTTGCGATTTGAAACAAATGGGAATTCATCTTGCCCTGGATGATTTTGGTTCTGGTTATACTATCTTGAATCATCTTAAATCCTTCCCCATTGATAGGGTTAAAATTGATCAATCTTATATTGATCATATTCGTCTAAATCAAGCCGATGAGATCCTCGTCCAGGCTATTATTGCTTTAGCTAAAAATCTCAATTTAGAAGTCGTAGCAGAGGGTGTGGTATCGAAAGAACAGATTGATTTTTTAGAAAATCATCAGTGCACTGAAGCTCAAGGGTTTTATTTTTGCAAACCCCTCATCTCTAAAGAGTTTGAGAATTTTTTAAAAAAGACAAAATACTAGGCCATTTCACGTTCGAGCTCATGATAGACTTTATCATAATCAATTGATGAAAAATCATGCTCATTAGGATAGAGAATGTAGGCTGCCGTATTATCCTTCTCATAAATAAGATAATCATACTTATGATTAGAATTGATTTGGATAATAATGCCTAATTTGTCAGCCTTTTCATTGGATTTAAACCATCCTACTTCTTTTGCATTGGATATATCCGGTATCAAAGCAAATGCTAAAAACTCCTTGCGACTAATTTTTATCATTTTTCATCCCCGAAAATAGAAATCATGGTTCTCTCTTTACGCATCCAATCGCTTATTCCTTTTATTTTTCGGACAAGTTTACAAAGAATAGGAAATAGTGGGCTTTTTTTCAAATCGGAGAAATGATTAAGGGCCTGTTGACATTCCTGCCCAGCGATTCTGCCAATATGAGCTATAGTAATTAAAAAAGGACTTTTGTTTATTTATGATCCAAGGACAAATTTATAATTTAAACAGGACGGTCACATGACTCAATATGTCTATAAAGGCTTTAAAGTTACTTATAACGTTATATCCTCGAGTGAGGATCCTAAATTATATAAAGCGGATGGTTACGTAGTACGATCTACAGCAAGAGGAGGCAGTCCACCACAAAAATTTCATACGGAATATCCGACAAAAAAAGGGGCACAAAACGAAATCAAAAAACTACTTGAAGATTACATTGATTTCGAGTGGGAAGAATTTTATGAAATGCACCAAGAAACGGAATAATCCCAGGGCCAGAGCACAGCGATTATTCTCTGTCATGCCTCTATTATCCAAGCGGACGCAATTGGAGATTCCATCCTCTATCAACCAACAATAGATGGTTGGCAGGCACATCTTCCCAATCGGTGCTGGGATTAGTCAGTTTTTCAGAAGCGATTAAAACACATTCATGCACACCCTCTGGCGTAGCGGTCTCATGACAAGGGGTCATGAAACAGCTCCCCCTATAGTAATGCAGAGATTCAGGCTTAGCCTTTTTATGATTTGTGTAGCGGCTAGCAACCAATCGCTCACCATCCGTTAAGCAAACATTAAAGAAAGAGGCATCATGCGCACCAAAATATTTCACTAATTCTAGAATTTGCGCAAAAGTCTCTTCTAGGATATCAGCAACAACCGTTAATTGGCTTAAATCTTTACCTTTAGCTAATTGTAAAAACAAGGCGAACAAATGCTCAGAATCCGTTTCCCCCTTAATCCAATAGTAAATATCATCATCTAGTAAATGCCTTAAATGACGTTTGACGAGAACAAAATCGGCTATATCACCATTATGCATTAACATCCAAGAACCATGGATGAAAGGATGGCAGTTATAACTGGTGACACCCCCAGCGCCTGCAGCTCTTACATGCGCAAAAAAACAAGGAGACTTGATTTTAGCCGTTAGATGCAACAAATTTCTGTCATTCCACGCCGGTGAAATAGAAGTGAAGAGTGCTGGCTCAGGACTAATGGATGGCGTGTACCACCCTAAACCAAAACCATCACCATTCGTTGGCATGGAAGATTCACGTGCATGCAAGCTTTGCATAACAATTGAATTTGCTGGTTTCACCAAAACATCAGCCAATATGGCCTCATGACCAAGATAAGCAACAAAGCGACACATAGAAGAAGCTCCTGTTATTTTTTTAAACTATAGCAGGAAAATCTTCCTCGTATTAAGCTACTACAGAGGCTGGCAAGTATCATATACTACTGGCTAGATGATGTTTTTCGAGATCGAGACCAGGCTCAGAGGGGAAGAAGACTTTTTTAAAAGCGGCCAAACCATCCATGCGCCTCGATGGTGGGCATCCATGCCCACCAACGTTTTAAAAAAGTCTTCTTCCCCTCTGAGCCTCAAGTTCAGGTAGTTAACGACTAAAAACTCTGGCAATATCCTCTTTTTTTTGAGAGCAAGAGGAAAGGTCATTAATATGCATGAGCCGGTGGATGCTGTTATTACATGGGTTGATGGCTATGATCCTGTTCATCGACATAAACTTGAAAGTTACTTAGGGGGAATAGATAACACAAACATCGCCTCCACCCGTTTTAATCAACATGGAGAAATACATTACTGCGTGCGCTCTCTGCTTTATTTTGCGCCATGGATTAGAACAATATACATTGTTACTGATAACCAAATTCCTCTCATAGTCAATGACTTAGGGGGGTCTCCCTATGCTGAAAAAATCCAAGTGATTGATCATAAGACAATATTTTTGCACTTTGAAGAGGCTTTGCCCACATTTAACAGTTTAACTATTGAGTCACTTATCTGGCGAATTCCAAATCTTTCCGATCATTTTATTTATTTAAATGATGATTGTTTTCTTGTCTCACCTGTTAGAAAAGAAGACTTTATTCATAATAATAAAATCGTTCTACGAGGGGAATGGAAGATTCATACTGAAAGAAAATGGCGAAACAGATTAAAGAATTTATTTTCTCAACATGGGCACAGCCCCATAGTGAATGAACACCGGCATATACAGGAAAAAAGTGCTAAATTAGTTGGTTATAATAAACGTTTCTTTCATTTACCCCATTGTCCATTCTTCCTTAGGAAAAAAACGTTAGAAAATTTCTTCGCTAAGTATCCTAACTTACTGTCAAAGAATGTAACTTACCGACTACGGGATCTAGAGCAATTTTGGACCATATCTCTAGCAATGCATTTAGAAATCCACAGCAACAACGTTCTTCTTGACAATAATCTGCAGGCTATTACAGTAAATCCTGCTTGTCATTCTTTGAATAAAATTCAAAGCAGGCTCTCGCAAGTGACTAAAAAGAGAAATATTGCATTTGTATGCATGCAAAGCATCGATGTTGGTTCTGAATCAACCCAACACTGGATGCTGAATTGGTTGAGTAAGCACATACCCTCCATTAACGATTTATCTCTTAAGCACAAATAGCAATGACTGGAGGAAAAGTCAGATTTGGATGTCGATTGTGATCAAGAATCAATATTAAAGATTCGTGTGTATATCTGTGGTTATCGCCTTGGTAACGGCAGCATCTTGTTTATGCCTAATCAGCCCTAATGACAGCGTTGCCAAGCAGGAAACCATTATCAAATACAATGCTGGGCTTGTTAGCCACCCGCTGTAGTAAATCAGAGATAGCGATGTAAATGGCGTCAAACCACCGAAAATAGCAAAACCGATGTTATAGCTAACAGCAACACCTGAATAGCGAATTTTTGTTGGGAATACCTCACTCAACAAGCCGGGAATTGTGCCTGCCGACAGACCCATTAATAGTGAACTTGCAAAAAATGAAATCATATGGAGCTTTGGATAATAGACATAAATGATAAAAATAGGATAGGCAAGTACAGCAGTCGTTACTATCAAAGTGAGGACTAATGTCTTATGGTTAATAACGTCCGTTATATAACCAAAAAAAATGCACATCACTGAACCTGCAGTAATCGCCAATGCACATTCCCAAATATAACTGTTGGCAGGTAAATGCAAGACCTCCGTGAAATAGGCTGGAGTAAATAAAAAGAGGGCCGTAATAATCACCGCACAAAGAGCCACCATCAAAGCGCTCCCTATAACCCCCCAAAATTCTTGCTTAAATACCTGGATAATTGGAAATTTCTCAGTGGAATTTTCAATAGCAAGGAATTGAGAGGACTCATGCAATCCTCTACGCAATAAATAACTGAGTAAACCAAAAATACCACCAAGAAGAAAAGGTATTCTCCAACCAAACGATTGCATTGCACTATGCGAGAGCAGGCTTGAGATAGCAGCATTCGCGACGGAGCCTAACACAATACCGCAGGTGAGAGCACAAAAGATGATGCCACAAGCAAAGCCCTTATGCTGAGGAAACATTTCACTTACATAGGTGATTGCACCTGGAATTTCTCCACCAACGGATAGGCCTTGAATGATGCGCAAAATAATAACCAAAATAGGGGCTGTGATGCCAATTACTGCATAGGTTGGCATAATCCCTATACCTAGAGTAGCAACGGCCATCATGAGAATTGAGATGGTAAAGGTAGCCTTACGACCCACACGATCACCAAAATGGCCAAAAATCACACCACCTAAAGGTCTGACCAAATAACCAATTGCAAACGTTGCAAAAGTAATAAATAAGCCAGAAAGTTCACTTGCTGCTGGGAAAAAAGCGTTAGAGATATAACCTGCAAAGATGGCAAAAATAATAAAATCATAGAACTCTAAAACGCCACCTAAGCTTGAGAGAATTAATAAACGACGTTGTTCCTTTTGCCACATAGTTTACCTTAAAAATATACCCCCTCCCGTTGCCTCATGCACCCGGAAATTGGCCATATAAAGTATATGAGGCAAGGAGTATATCTCTAAAAAAATTGCCTAGCTAGTCTGCTATAGTACTACTATCTCCAGCTGTTGCAGCATTTGCTCCAGCAACTTCCATTTTATCGTTTATTTTGCCAATGCCTTTAACTGATTTGACCACATTCAAGATCGCTTGTTTTTCTTCTGCAGAAGCGACTTGACCAGACAAGTATACTTGTCCATCTTTCGTCTCAACACCTAAGGACCAAGAAGGAAGATCTTTACCCATCAGATCGGCTTGGATAAGAGCACCTTTAATTTTTGCTGTTAGAAAGGTGTCATTCAAAGGACTTTGACTATCTTTTACAGTTAGTTTATCAACATTAATATCTCCGACTCCCTGAATTGATTGTGCCAAAGTAACTACTTTTTCATAATCAGTATCAGAGTCTAATTGTCCTGAAAGATAAACAACGCCATTATTCACAGTCACATTAATCTTATCCGCATAAGACCCTAAAGCAGATTGCACTGCCGAAAGAAGCGTAGCGTCACTTGATTGAGTGGTTTGACCTGTGGTTGTATTCATCTCGTCGGTCGAACCCGGTTGAGTTGCGCTTTGGTTTGCAGGCAATTGGGTTGTGTCTGCTGGGGCCTGATCCGCAGGAACAGTTGCCGTTGATTGGGTACTTGTTGTACTTGTATACCCATTCGTTTGGGCAAATGCACTAAAGGCGAGGCCGCTGCACACAAGAATTATTGTGGCTTTTAATCGCATGAATCTGTCCATAACTTATATTCCTCACTCCATCGAGTGTAACAAACAATGAAACCCATTTGAGGCTCCATTTAGAACAGCTATTAAGGCTCATTTTCTAAATGGTCTTTTAGACTGGTAAACACTAAATGTTTACCAAAACAGCAGCGTTATAGGAAGGATTAACAGGAGTCAATTTTTCTAGTGGTAAATATTTAAACCTCAAACCGAAACGGCCACTGCTGCGATAATAATAAAAGCAATATTTACCAGGCTCACATATTAAGTCCTTTAACATATGGCCTATGGCCTATTTTTAAGTATAGATGATAAATGACAACCCCACCAAAAAAAGTCCGGCAGGTCCATTCATTTTCTATAATTAAATATGACGTTGGAGTAATAAGGAAATCTTATGGCAAGACCAGTGTGGAAAGGATATATTTCGTTTGGCCTCGTAGCCATTCCCATCAATTTACACACCGTGGAAAAGAAAAATGAACTTCGTTTTCACTTACTTGATTCACGTGATAAATCCCGTATTCACTATGAGCGAATTAATACCGAAACAGGAAAAGAAGTTCCCTGGGAAGACGTGGTAAAAGCCTATGAGTTCAAAAAAGATAATTACGTTATCCTAAAAGATGAAGATTTTGAACGCGCAGCCCCGGAAGCATACAAGACAATTGATATCGAAGAATTCGTCAATATCGAGGAAATTAGTCATCTCTATTTCGAACGGCCCTATTATGCCATCCCCAACAGCGCAAACCAAAAAGCCTATGTTCTATTACGTGAAGCCCTGAAAAAAACAAAGAAAGTAGGCGTGGCAAAAGTAGTCATTCGCACCAAGCAATATCTAGCCATTATCATGCCTTATGAAGACACTTTGGTGTTAAACTTAATTCGTTTTCAACAAGAAATACGCAAACCTGATGAATTTCAATTGCCTACAGGTAATCTAAAATCATATCGAATTACTGAACGCGAGCTGGACTTGGCCATTACCCTTGTGAATGACATGACAGGTAAATGGAACCCTGAAAAATATCACGATGAATATCGTGAGGCTTTAATGAAATGGATAAAAAGTAAAACCAGCGCAAAAGAACATACAACCAGCAAGAAAAGCAAGATCATTACCAAAAAATCTGATGATGTTATTGATTTTATGAGCTTACTCAAAGAAAGCATCAAGAACAAAGCTGTTAAAGCCTATGCGACTACAAAAGACAATAAAACCGCCAAAAAGAAAAAATCCTAAGAATTCCAAGCTTAAACTTGACCACCCAGGGCAAACGCATAACAATAAAATTAAAACAATTCGCCGTCATTGCGAACGAAGTGAAGCAATGACGGCAGATAGATATAATTAACTATAATGGCGATTGCCCTCGACTCACCAGCTTGGCCTGGTTATAATTCAACTGTAGGATGAGAAAAGATAGGAATTAATTTGATTTGGGTAAGCAATGGATTTTTTTGCAAATATTAATAATAATCAAGACATTATATATGTAATCATTCGTTCTTTTTTACTTTTCTCTCTTAGCATTATTCTCATTCGTTTTGGGAACCGTCGTTATCATTTACACACAGCTTTTGATTATTTATTGTTGGTGATCTTAGGGGGATTATTGAGTCGAGGTATTAATGGCAATGCCAGCTTTATCTCCACAGTGGTGGCAGCAGCAAGTTTAGTTATTTTTCATCGGTGGATTGCTATTATCACCTTTCATTTTAGATCGTTGGATTATCTTTTAAAGGGGAAGGCCCGTTTAATTATTAAAGATGGGGAGATATTGACCTCGCAATTAAAAAAATATCACCTCACTAAGGCAGATATCCTCACAGAAATGCGTACCAAGATGAATACAGATGATCCTAAAAAAATTGCAGCCGCTTATTTGGAAGCGACAGGAACAATCTCTTTTATTGCTAAATAAACTGAGATCCCTTTATTAAAAATGAACAAACTTACCACAGGGAGTAGGGCTCGCTCATAGAATCTCATATCATCGATGTTCCATAGATTTTGCTGATCCTAGAAGAAGTTCCGGTAAAGCTTCAATTTTTTTCATGCTAACATCTTTTGTCCATGGAGATATAAGATATACAGCCCTACCTGCCTCCCCAGCAGCCCAATCTTTTTTATACAGCTTGAAGCCTGCTTTCTCTAATTTGTTACAGAGTTCTTTATTACTCGTATCAACAACGATAGCTATCCCGCCATTTTCAGACGGCTCTCGCAGGTCATGGATACCGTAATCTGAGGTAGAATCAAGCTCAGCTTCATAAATTCGAGATGATGAAGTAGAATGATATACCCAAAGCTCTCCGGATATTGCTCCATGCAGTTTCTTTACAACATCTATACAAGTACGGAAGTCCTCGTTTACCTGTTGTTGCATAAACCTTAAGTCAGAGAGAGATTGACTTTCTTTTTTTGCTTTCTCTTCTTTTTCCTTAATCATCTGTGTCGGCAATTTAAATCCGCCGCTAGACTTAGACCAAGACATATTAATATCTCCAAATTGGATAGTATACTTATATTGTCATATTAAAGAGCATAGGGACTTTATAATATTTTAAATGCGTAAAATTATTTCAAATATAGAAAAGTACCCTGAATCGTCCTGTGGGGTATTTCTGAAGTTGATATGCTCCAAAATTTAATCTATTGACCTAAAAATGTGATTAATGTTTCTCAAAATGATTTAATCAAAGCAAAATTGACAACTACCCCTTCTGTGTTAAGTTTAAATTAAGTGTGTAATTTTTTTCAAATGTAAGCTCTGTTGGAAAGTACTATGAATTGATGGAGGCTATTCCCTACTTTCCCACTCTCAAATTTAAACGGTACAAAACTGGAGTTAGAAATGGAAGTCTCAAAGGAAACGGTACAAGCAAGTTTTGAATTAAATCGCATCGCCCAAGAGTTGGTAGAAATTAAAATCGCTCTATTGCAATTGATAGGTATGTTAAACCAGCAAACGCATTACAATGCGCAAGAGATTCCAACCCCACCTTTTGAAGAACCCCCGCTCCCTTCGCCTGATGAGCCTATGCCATCCGACCTTCCAGAGACTGAGCCCATAGAAGAACCTGAAATACAACCTGAGCAACCACCAGATGTAGAGCCCATTAAGAAGCCCGAACCGTTACCTGATAAGTAACGCCCTCACTTCCACTTTTTACCAAGGCTGAGTTTTGCGATGCTAAAAGCCAGTATTATCCATTGTGATTGATATAGATAAGGGGGTAAATTGCTTAAGGTTTTTATTTGAAAAAGAAAATAAACAAGTAAGAATATGATAAAACATAGGATTGAACCTGCTAGTTTTTGATAGAAAGAAAGCGGCATATTCCCTCTATTAAATAGTTTATCTGCCAATATTAACCCCAGCAAAGAATAAAAAGCTCCCCAGGCATGAGTAGGAATCTTATGATAAGTAAGTTGGATGTAAATCATGAGGATAATAGCCAGACTGGCAAGAATGTAAGGCAGCGCTTTGGGCAACCGCGAATATAGATATTGGTATAAGCCAATGATTAAAGCCGCAAAAAAAAGTGCCCCCAACACATCATAA
This sequence comes from Legionella lansingensis, assembly GCF_900187355.1. Lineage (NCBI taxonomy): Bacteria > Pseudomonadati > Pseudomonadota > Gammaproteobacteria > Legionellales > Legionellaceae > Legionella > Legionella lansingensis. The sequence continues at coordinate 2,808,962 of NZ_LT906451.1, forward strand.
ATATTATGGTAGCCAAAATGGATCAAGCCGAAGCCAACTCCAATTAGAAGAATTACGATTAGACCTCTTAGTACAGAAATAGGAATTTTATAAGCAAACCAACCATACAAAACGGTAGTCGTTTGCATATGACCACTTGGAAAAGCATACCAATCCTTTCCAATAGAGGGAGATAAAGGGATTTTAAACGTCACTTTCAAAGCCACATTAATAATAATACTGATTAAAACTAATGTTGCAGCTTGATAAAAAAACTCACGATCGATCCAAAGCAAACCTATAGTCAGCAAAGGGACAACAATGAAAGGCTTACTAAAAAGAAGAAAAAAGGTAGCAATATTATCTAACATGGTTATTCAGAGTCTAGCTTCGAGCAATATCAAAAGAAGGTTGTCATCATAAATAGCAACCAAGTGGAATGCAATCCTCTCGGCTGTATTTTAAGCTCCTATTTTTTGGCATAAATAAGTACAGCCATATAAGCCTCAGTTTTTTCAGGAATTCATGCTAGAACCCACAATCTTATCCACAGATTTTGTGGATTAAATCAGCCATCCACTTTTTATGAATTTTTATTATTTATCAATAAATTACACGAAATTTTGCGCCCTTTTTTTGCAGATATAAATTTTGAGAGCAAAGTTATCCACAAGTAAAAATTTTTATTCTTTATGCAAATATGTTCGTCGCTCATTCATTGTTTCAATACTATTGACCACGGTTTGATGACAGATTTCGTGCATGATGGGAATATCCACCAGAGGGAGTCCAGTATGGATGGCATAAGCGATGAAAAGACTATCTTGCCAGATTTTTTCATTTTTACGGGCTTTGGATTTTACCCATAAAGCGACCCATAAAAAATGAAACAACCATTTATCTCGTTGAGTTTCTAATTCCTGCGCAAAAACAAGCTTAGTGGCTTCCTCCATTGCGCAAACCTTTATCCCTTCAACAATAGTACAACAACGATTCACCAATTTATCGATACGAGGATTCTCAACATACCAAGACTCGGTAAAGTGTTTGCTTTTCGGCCATGATTTGGAGCGTTTAAACGACGATTGCATTGCTTCCGGAGTGAAGGGCGTAATTTGTACACTTAATTGTTCAAGCAGATAAGGAATATCAATAAGATGCGGTAAAAAGTGCCAACCTAGTAATTCTTGAATTTGTAGTAGGTGTAAATCCGGCATTTCCCCTCGTTCTATCATCAATGCTAAAAAATGCCCGGTCATCATAAGCAAATAAGAAGGCTCCACGTCGCGTAAACTCACGCTGTCATCAAAGGCCTCATTGTAGTATTTTGGCACATCATTCGCCGGGATTGCTGGCGTAATCCAAGCATCCTTTATTCCAAATTCATACTTGAATAACAAGCCACATAAATAATTTTTTCTGTCCTTTTTTACATGAATAAAGATGCCTTGCACTCCGCTCCCATCTACTTCGCTGGCCTTAATTTTTATTTTAGGGACCAACTCTTCTGTACTAAAAATCACCCCTTTCATACGTTGGATTTTAATCCAATGTTCAAATTGCTCATGATAAGCCTCAGGATACCAATTTTTGATGACTTGCAAACGAGAAAGCGAAATCGGACTTAGCATGATGGTCTTGATTAGCCGTTCAAACGTTGCAACCACCACATCACGGACTTCTTTCTTCGGGTGTAACAGAGTCAATAAGGCGATATCTTGGCCTTCCTCTATACTGTATAAGTCAATAATTAAGTCAACAAAGAAATCGGAAGGCATGGCATAACTTTGAGCAAAGAAATTCTCGGCAATATCAAAGACGGTAAGATCGGATAAATCTTTAATCATCTCGCGAATAGCATTTAAATGATCGATTTCTTCCTCGGATGTTAACTCGCCTTCTTGCTCTGTTAAATTGAGGTAGGCGTCTTTAAGTTCGGGAGCCAGATCAACATGTACTTCATAAAATGCATTCAAAACAGGCAACCAAAAGCTCAAGGAATGCTGACCTTTATTGATAGCTTGAGCCATGCTGAGCATCAACTGGTTAAGTGTTTTTCCAGCTAACTTATTACCACTCTCTACAGCCGCTTGTAACTGTGCTACGCAAATATCTAAAGCAAGCACACATGCGGAATAATAAGCACGCTCAGTATCTACTTCACTGTCATCAAGCGCATCAATCAGATCAACAAGACGCAATGCAAGATCTGGCTCTTGCAGAAAAGGGGTGTAGTGCTGTGGATCTGGCTCTGCGCTCTGCGTGATTAAAATAGCCATATCCTCTAGCCACTGTTTTAAGTTTTCAAGATCAGCGGTCATGCTTATTCGGGTACCTTTCTTGGTCTGCCTTCTTTATCGAGGGCAACAAAAATGAAGGTACCCTCTGTAACTTTAAAACGGCCACCAGTGGTAGCAGGTTCTGCCCACACTTCGACAGCTATGGTCATTGACGTTGTACCTCGTTTAATCAGCTCCACATGACAACTAACAATATCCCCTACGTGAACGGGTTTTAGAAAAGTCATGCTATGGATTGCAACGGTAGCCACTCTACCCAAGGCTATCTTTTTTGCTAAAACCCCGGCTGCTAAATCCATTTGCGAAACAAGCCATCCACCAAAAATATCACCGTTTGCATTGGTGTCTGCAGGCATGGCTAGTGTTTGGATGGTTATTTCCCCACGTGGTTTAGTCATCATTAAGAGCCACGCTTTAATTTTGCTAGGGCATCAGCCATGGCCGTATTGAAAACAGTTCTCTTCGGTTCAGGCGTTTTCTTCAGGTTAGCTTTGACGGATTCTTGCTTTTTCAATTGCTGTTGTGCCTTCTTTGCCATCTGCGGTTTAGCGGTTTTCTTTTGTATTGCTGGCGCTTTCTCTTCAGTCAATTTCATACTAAGACCAATACGACGTCGCTCTTTATCCACTTCGATTACTTTTACACGAACAATATCTCCTGCTTTAACAATAGCATGAGGATCGCTAATAAAACGATTGGTCATGGCCGAAATATGTACTAAACCGTCTTGATGCACACCAATATCAACAAAGGCACCAAAATTGGTCACATTAGAAACTACCCCTTCCAGAATCATGCCTTCCTCTAAATGGCTGATATCTTCAACACCTTCTTTAAAATTGGCTGTTTTAAATTCTGGACGAGGATCACGCCCTGGTTTCTCCAACTCTCGCAAAACATCACGGATAGTGGGCAACCCATATGTTGCGTCCAAATAACGTTCAGCGTTGACACTTTGTAATAACTCGTGATTGCCAATGGCTTGACGAATATCCACATTTTGATCCGCTAACATTTTTTCCACGAGTGGATAAGCCTCAGGATGAACACAAGAAGCATCTAAGGGATTATCACCATTCATGATACGTAAAAAGCCAGCGGCTTGTTGAAAGGATTTTTCTCCCATACGGGCAACATTTTTCAGCTGTTCACGATTTCGGAAAGGTCCTTGCTCATCACGGTACTGCACTAAGTTACGAGCAAGCGTCTCATTTAAACCAGAGACGCGGGTCAATAGGGGGACTGAAGCCGTATTAACATCCACACCAACAGCATTCACACAATCTTCAACCACACCCTCCAAGGAGCGAGCCAAACGTGCTTGATTGACATCATGCTGATATTGGCCGACACCAATTGATTTTGGTTCAATTTTTACTAACTCAGCCAAAGGATCCTGTAACCGTCTCGCAATGGAAACTGCACCACGTAATGAAACATCAAGATCCGGGAATTCATGTGCTGCCAATTCAGAAGCAGAATAAACCGAAGCCCCAGCTTCATTCACAACGATTTTAATCAGTTTCAGATCGGGATACATCTTTATCATATCAGAAACCAAACGCTCTGTTTCTCGTGAACCAGTCCCATTGCCAATACTAATTAAACTAACGTTATACCTTGCCACAAGCTTGGCGAGTTCACCAATGGCCTGATGCCATTCATTTTGCGGCGCAAAAGGAAAAATAGTTGTATAATCAAGTAGCTTACCAGTAGCATCAACAACAACGACTTTTACTCCGGTACGAATGCCTGGATCAAGACCAATAGTCACCTGATGTCCAGCTGGTGCCGCAAGCAATAAATCACGCAGATTACGCGCGAAAACATTGATCGCTTCTTCATCCGCTATTTCGCGCAAACGGGTAAATAATTCTAGTTCAAGTTTAGTAAATAATTTAACTTTCCAGGTCATCCGAACTGTATCCAACAGCCATTCATCGGCAGGAGCTTTTGCATCCGTGATATTAAAATAAGACGCGATTCGTTTCTCTCCATATTCAGCATCGGGAGGAACCAAGCTAAGTTGTAAAATATTTTCGCGACGTCCACGAAATAATGCTAAGGCACGATGGGATGGAATTTTTTTAATGGGTTCTGCGTAGTCGAAATAATCAGCAAATTTGCTACCCGCTGCTTTCTTATCATTGCCCACAACAGATTTCAACACGGCGTTTTGCCATAAATATTCACGCAACTCATTAATTAATTCAGCATCCTCAGCAAATTTTTCCATGAGGATTTGACGAGCACCTTCAAGAGCCGATTTGACATCCGCAACACCCGCTTCGGGATTTAAAAACTGGGTTGCATAGGATTCAGGGACTAAAGAATGATCCTGCCACAAGGCTAAAGCTAAAGGCTCCAAACCCGCTTCTTTGGCGAGTTGTGCTTTCGTACGACGCTTAGGTTTATAAGGAAGGTATAAATCCTCGAGACGGGTTTTTGTATCTGCAGCAAGAATAAGCTGTTCCAGTTCCGGGGTTAATTTTCCTTGTTCACGAATTGATTCTAAAACAACGACCCGGCGCTCATTCAGTTCACGAATATAGAGTAATCGCTCAGCCAATTGTCGCAATTGAGTATCGTCCAGCCCTTCAGTTGCTTCTTTGCGGTAACGTGCGATAAAGGGAACGGTTGCTCCTTCATCCAGCAAACGAATAGCTGTTTCTACTTGCGAAACCTTAACCCTAAGCTCCTGAGCAATGATGGTCGCTGCCGCCAATATCTCTTGAGTCATTCACATCCCCGTAAAACATGTAGAAAAAACCAAAACATTATATACTGATTGCCTTTCGTTTTGCGAACTTTAGGGTAATTTTATGGTGCTAACACCAATCATTTTATAATTCAATATCTAATCAACCACACCTTGTCCGTGCTTTGCTTTAACCCGCGAGCGTATAGAGGATCACTCTTGTCAACTTCACGACTAGTTTCCTTAATACATTGTAGCTCCTGGCAACTACTGTATAGTGCTTTTACTTCTGCATCGTCAACGCTGAAAGGAGGACCCTCCATCTGTTTCTCTTCATAAGTCAACGTTTTTAAGAGGATTTTTCCTTGCGGTGCCAGCCACTGAAGGCAAGTTTTTATGTAGCGCGGACGCAATTTTGCAGGTATTGCAATCAATGCCGCTCGATCGTAAATAGCATCGACCTGACCAATAAAGTCCCTATTTAAATTAAAGATGTCCTCTACCCAAATAGAAATCGATGGCGCTGAATAACAGATAAAACCTTGATCCAGTCTCTTTGTCATAGGTAAGTTGTTTTCTGAGGCGAAACACTGAACGGCTAACTCGCTTAACTCAATGCCTATAATATGAAAACCTTGCTGCATCAGCCAAAGAAGATCCAAGCTCTTCCCACACAAGGGAACAAGTACTTTGGCCCCCGGAGAAAGGTTTAAAGAAGGCCAGTACTGTATGAGATCAGGATTGATTTTATCTTGATGAAAGGGAATGTTATCTGCCTGCCAAATTTTAAGCCAAAAATCTTTCACTCAACGGTCACCGATTTGGCTAAATTTCGCGGTTGATCGACATCTGTCCCTTTAGCAACAGCGACATGATAGGATAATAATTGCAAAGGAATGGTATAAATAATCGGTGCGATCCATTGACCACATGCAGGAACAGGAATTAAATGCGCACCATTTGGTTCCCAGGTTTGAGAGTCATCGACAAAAACGATCAACTGACCACCACGGGCACTCACTTCATGTAGATTGGATTTTAATTTGTCGAGCAATTCATCATTGGGAGCGACAGCAATGACAGGCATATCTTCATCAACCAGAGCCAGAGGACCGTGCTTAAGTTCCCCTGCAGGGTACGCTTCAGCGTGGATATAGGATATTTCCTTTAATTTTAAGGCACCTTCTAAAGCAACAGGGTATTGCACACCTCGACCCAAAAACAGAGTATGCGCCTTGTTTACGAATAACGTAGCCAAGCTCATGATCTCACTGTTCATCTGTAAGGCACGGTCACAACAACTTGGCAACCCTCTTAATTCTGCCAACACGTTCTCTGCACGCTCATCTCTACAAAGCGCTGCTGCAAGCATTAAAAAAGCAGCAAGTTGCGTGGTAAAGGCTTTGGTCGATGCTACGCCTATTTCAACCCCGGCTCGTGTTAAAAAGACACAATCCGCTTCTCGCACCAGGGTGCTGGTCGCCACATTACAAATAGCTAAACTTCCCAAATAATTCATGCTCTTAGCTTTATACAGTGCAGCCAGCGTATCGGCCGTTTCTCCTGATTGTGATACGGTAATAAATAATGTATTGTCATTCACCACCACATCACGATAACGATACTCACTTGCGATCTCAACTTGGGTCGGTAAACCTGTCAGAGACTCCAACCAATAGCGAGCAACTAATCCAGCATGATAACTGGTTCCACAAGCAACAATATGTATTTGCTTTACTTGGTCAAAAATAGAAGAAGCCTTTTCTCCGAAACTCGCTTTTAAAACATCTTTGCTTGCTATACGGCCTTCCAAAGTATCGTTAAGCACCCTCGCTTGTTCAAAAATTTCCTTTAACATGAAGTGGCGATAAGGACCTTTGCTTACAGCCTGACTATCAGCATTAAGTGCATGTACTTCTCGCTCAACCGCTTCACCTTTTGTATTAAACAAAACCACCTTATCAACACTTAACCGAGCACTATCCCCTTCCTCGAGATAGATAACCGATTGTGCAAAAGAACGTAAAGCTAAGGCATCTGAAGCGATAAACTGCTCTTTGATTCCCAAACCAACAACCAAAGGACTACCTTTGCGTAGCGCCACGATCTCATCTGGGCGTTGTTGATGAATTACACCTATGGCGAAAGCACCATGCATATCGCGCGCCGCTTCCTGAACTGAACGCAGTAAATCCTCATGACGCTGATAATAAAAATGAATAAGATGTGCCGCCACTTCAGTATCCGTTTCCGAGGTAAACTGGTATCCAGCAGCAACCAATTTCTCTCGCAGTACGTCATGATTTTCGATGATGCCATTGTGCACAATAGCAATCTCATCATGAGACATATGAGGGTGAGCATTTTCTTCACAAGGTTTACCATGAGTAGCCCAACGTGTGTGAGCAATGCCTGCGTTCCCTGTGATTGCTGAACCTTGCATCGCATCCGCTAAACTTTGTACTTTACCTTGAATTCTTATACGTTTTAAATTTCCCGCGTCATCTATTAATGCAATCCCAGCCGAATCATAACCACGGTATTCGAGACGACGTAGCCCTTCTAATAAAACGTTACTGATATCACGTTGTGACGTAGCACCCATGATCCCACACATAGAGACTCCTTAATATCATGTGATACCCACCCCTGTTTCAGAACAGAGGTGGTATCACTGCAAATTGTCGAAGTATGCCACATTCAGCTACAAAATCTAAATATTTGCTGGTTGTTGACATGAAGCTTTATAGCCATGCGCTTTCATGGCTTCACAAATTTCATATGCTAAATATTGGTGAGCACGCGTGGAAGGATGTATTTCATCCCAAAACAAATAATTTTCTGGTGTATCACAGACGTGATAATTTTTTTCATTCGGACCAAATTGTCCATCCCGATATTGCAAGACTTGAGCATATTGCAACACATAGTTACGAGCAAAGGGGGAATTGGCAAAAGCATGAAACATTGGGAATTTCACATCAATACAGGCATCAGTAATGTTTGAGAACCCATATTTTTGCGGATCGAGTAGTGCTTTTTGTAAGTATTGTTGCATATCAATATAGAGAAAATCCACCTCAGGTGAAGCCTGGCGCCATTCCTCAACACGTTTTTGTAGGCGTTCGTTATGTTGCTGTAACGCAGCAGTGAGAACAGGTTTATCTGTTGTATGTACGTATTTAGGGGTTTCGCCAATATTGGGCAAACCAAAGATAACGACATGGCGTGCTCCTGCCTTGATTAATTTGTGCACTCCAGATGTCAATCCATCAAGCACATTATCGATATATGAGCTCATCACCGAAGGATTGTAATTGTCTTCAAAAAATAAAACATTTAAGTAGTCATTGGCACCAGTAAAGACAAAATAAATAGCATTCTCATCTAACGTTTCATTTACCAGCAAATAGGCTTGAACAGTTAATCCCAAACTGGGCGGTATTAATTTCCCTACAATCAACGTCTTTAAGGTCGCTAACGGATGACGAATCAAGTTCCAGGTCGTTACCTGATAATCATAAGTTACTGCCCAGCTTCCGCCAAAAGCTTGATTGCTATAAAATTTGGCATCTTCTCTGTCTATATCAAGCATAGGCGCAAGATATTCATTCCAAACCCGGCCATTGGAAAAATGAGATTGCCAGTAAGGGTCACCTGGTAGAACAGGTACTTTTCGCACTTTCCCTACTAAATTAGCTAAAAATGGGCCAAATTCAGTATCAAAAAATTCAGTGACGATTTCAATACCGGCATCCAATACCACTTGCGGCACATAGTATTCATTAGCAAATTCTTCCATCTTATTGATTACAAAAACCTTTAAAGGACGAACCAAATAAGCAGGGCTTTCATCCTGTCTAAGCGCTTTTAATAGGTGAGTTGTATTGCCATTATCTGACAAGCTGTCGCCGAAAACGACCATTGACTTTATTGGTTTAGCTGAGAGTGTCATAGGGAAACAAAACACCACAAGACACAGCCAATAGCACATCCTAGTGCAATATGATGACATAAATCTCTCCTTAGATTTAAACTATTTTATAGACTCGCTTGCTGAGTTCCCCAAGAGGAAGATTACTTGAATCCAACTAATAGATTAGAGCCTGCATTAAATTTTTGTCAATATGAGCAGAAAGAAAGACCTTCTTCGTTAGCATTGGCTTTCGTATTACTTATGTTATACCATTTCTTTCTTCGATCTAGACCTAGGAATTTCAAAATTATCCATGTCCAACAATCTGACAAACTCTCCAAATAACCCCTTGAAGACACTTATTGCCGTAGAAGAAGATGCGCGTCATTTCGGCTTCGAATGGCCCAATGAGGAAATGATCATCGATCAGGCAATTAGTGAGTGTGATGAAATCAGAGCAGCCCTTAAAGGCGAGGAGTCACGAGAGCGTTTGCAAGAAGAGATTGGTGATTTGCTACATACTGCCATCTCCTTATGCATTTTTGCCGGTTTTGAACCTGAGGAAACATTAGCAAAAATCACCAAGAAATTTAATAAGCGCATACTGGCTTTGAAAGAAATAGCAAATACTCAAGGCTTCTCAACGCTGAAACACCAACCCATTGAATTGCTGATGGAGTTGTGGCAACAAGCCAAGCAGAAAAGTAGATAATTTTAAGATGTAGTTTGTCATCTTGACTTTAAAAATGCCTACGTGCCGCGGCTTGTCCGCGGTATCCATTTGGTAGGAGTAATGAGCTTCAAACTTATGGATGCCGCGGACAAGCCGCGGCACGTAGGCTTTGTAGAGCAATTGTCAACAGACCCTAATCAGGCACATAGATAAATATTCTGAGGGATTTGTTACTTATGTTTTTTAAGCAACCGCGCTCGATCACGTTCCCAATCTCGATCTTTGATGGTTTCACGTTTATCGTGTGTTTTCTTTCCTTTTGCCAGAGCCAGCTTCATTTTAACAAGATTATTTTTCCAATAAAGAGATAAGGGAATCAACGTATAACCTTGACGCTCAACACTCCCTATAAGCTGATTAAGCTCTTTGCGATTAAGCAATAACTTACGCGTTCGGGTCGCATCCGGGAAGAGATGGGTTGCTGCCGTGGGTAATGGTTGAATTTGTGCTCCTAATAAAAAAGCTTCTCCGTGCTTAATAATAATATGAGCATCAACCAGATTAATTTTCCCAGCACGCAGGCTTTTAACTTCCCAACCTTCAAGAACTAGACCAGCCTCGTATTCATCTTCTATGAAATACTCAAAGTGCGCTTTGCGATTAACAACGATAGTAGCACTTTGCTGTTTATGGGTACCCATGAAACACCTGAATTAAAATGAAAAAGTAAATAATTAAAACGCTAAAAATGCTTGATTATACACGCAAGAACAGGTATTGGTGAAATAATCCACGAAGATAATGATTCTTTTTTATTATAAAATTATAAAGAGGTAATGATGAAAATTGGTGATAAAGTAAGCTCGTTGCAATTCGCAGCTACAAATAACTTGGAAGCAAGTGTTGAAGACTATAGAGGTAAGTGGTTAATTCTTTATTTTTATCCCAAAGATTCCACTCCCGGTTGTACAACAGAAGGTCAGGATTTTCGCGATGCCTATCCGCAATTGAAAGCGTTAAACGCAGAAGTGTTCGGCATCTCTCGTGACAGCCTGAAGTCTCATGATAACTTTAAATGCAAAGAGCAATTTCCATTTGAATTGATCAGCGATAAAGATGAAACCTTATGCCAACAATTCGATGTGATAAAAATGAAATCCATGTATGGCAAACAAGTACGTGGCATTGAGCGCAGCACATTTCTCATTGATCCTCAAGGGGTGCTAAGACATGAATGGCGCAAAGTAGATGTTAGGAGTCATGTAGCAGAAGTCATAGAGAAACTAAAGTCTCTACAGTAGGGAACGTCTTCTTTCTATGCAAATTATTTGGGTGCTGTACAAAACGGTAAAAAGCAAGCTAAGTAATTGATTGTTTGAGAAAGATAAACCTTGACGGCGCTATTGCCCCTCAGCACAATGAATATATTTAGATAGGAGTTCCTGGATTCTTCGGTCAAGCCGGAGAAAGACA